>CAZYDC010000079.1:0-13269 GCA_964646065.1 uncultured Planctomycetaceae bacterium
TTTTCTGTATTCGTCATTCGTCATTGGACATTCGTCATTTGTTTTAGGAGCCATGCTTGATTTTCTCCCAATAACGGTCGTAGGAAAACTGCGGGCTGTGCTTGCAGTCGTGGCAAAGGTCGCACGTGCGGGGCAGGACGTGCGGCATGTTGACCGTCATGTCGCCGGCGGTTCGCGTGCGCACGTGTTCGCCGGCCCGGCCGTGGCAGGACTCGCACTGCACGTTCACCGACTGCGGCGAAAGGTTCACGCCGCGGAAACCGTCGCCCGCGCCCAGGTCCACCACGTGGCAACTGATGCAATCCGGATTGCTGTCGCGCTGGCGGCGAACCAGCGACGCGTAAGCCTTCGCGTGCCGGCTGGCGGACCACACCTGGTACTGGCGGGCGTGGCAATCCCTGCACCGCTCGGAACCGGCGTAGCGGTTCTCGCCCGCCGGCGGCGGCAGCGTCGCAACGCCCAGCGCCTCCATTCCGCCGGCGCGGTTGAGCCTGGCCAGTTCCGCGTTGTATTGCTTCACGAGGTCCAGCATCTGGGCGTCTTCCGGTACGTCGTTGTCCAGCACGATCATTTTGCTGCTCGCCTTGGCGGGCTGACCGCCGGGACGGATGCCCACGTCCACCTGCGCCATCATCTGGCCCTTGTCGGCCAGCGCGACCACGCGGCAGGCGCCTTGCATCAGCACTTCCTTGCTGGCCTGCAGGACCCGGCCGCCCAGCACCACGTCCAATTCCGGGTGCGACCGCGCGATCTTCTTGATGGTCGGCTCGTCGCACGCGGCCAGCAGCACGATCACGTCGGTGTCGGGCCGCAAGGCCGGCAGCAGCTTGGCCAGCGCCTCATCCACGTCCAGCACTCGCACGCCCTCGCCCGGCGGCCATTGCGGATCGGGCGTCACCACTCCGACAATCGTGACACGCAGGTTGGAGACCATCACCTGCCGATACGGCGCGACTCCGGCCAGGGGAGCCCCGCCGGCCTCGGCGCACACGTTGGCGCTGACCAGCGGCACCGGCGATCGCGCGGCCAACTCGCCGATCCAGGCGGCGCTCATGCTGATCTCGCGGGCACCCAGGTTGGCGGCGGTGTAGTTCATCTTGCCCAGCGCCGTGAGGTAATGCTCCAGGCCGACCCTCTGCCAAAGCAGCCGCCCCGCCGTCATGTCGCCCGCGTCCAGGGCGATGGCAGCAGGGGCCGCATCGCCGCCCGAACCGGCTTTGGCCATGCCGCGTGCGACGACGCTTCTCTGCCGGGCGATTCCGCCCCACCGATGCTCGGTGCAGCCGCACGGTTCGAGGTAGCCTCGCAAATCGCTGGACAGCAGAATCCGCAGCGACGCCGGCGCAGGCCCGGGCCTGACCCACGGCTGAGGCTTCAAATATCCCGGCCAGACCCACAGGGCCATGCAGGTGGTCGCGCCCAAAAACGCCAACGCCGCGCCCGTCCGCCACACCAGAGGCCAAGGGCTTGGCGGGGGCGGCCGCACGTCGTCGAGTTCCTGTTTCCAGTTTCTAAAGGCCATAGTACGCAGTTCGTAGTACGCAGTTCGTAGTAACGACAAAGGCAACGACAGCAAGAACAGCAATAACAGAACGACAACGACAACAACACGTCGTGGTCCGCGGGACAGGCCTCCTCTTGCTTTTCCTACGAACTACGAACTCCGAACTACGAACTTCCTTTCAGTGCGTCAGGGCGTAGGCCAGCAGGTTCGCGTTGATCTGCCGGGAGTTCTGAATTTCGTTGCCTCCGCAACAGCAGCAGCCGGGGCCGGAGTTCGCCGTGTCGTTGAGCCCTTCGTGCGAGTAAATCAAAACAATCTTGCCGCCGATCTCCAACCCTTCCAGGTACGCGTCGCCGCCGGAGTGCGTCGTGTCCAGGCGGTTGATGTCGTAGACGGTGTGAAAGATCGGATGCGACATCGGGATTCGCTTAAGCTCCATGTTGGGGAAGATCGCCTGGACCTCCGCGCGGAAGCTGGCGTCCCACTGGCTCGACGAGCAGCCGGGCGAGGCCAGCAGGAATCCGCCCCGCTGAAGGTAATTGCGAAGGTTGTTCCTCTGGGCCGCGGTCAGCGTGAAAGGCCCCTCGCCGGTCATAATGGCGAACGGGTACTGGTACAATTCAACGCTGTCGGACTTGACCGCGTAGAACCGGCGGTTGGTGCGAATGCTGGTGTCCCGCTGGAGCAATGCCAGGAACTCCTCGGCGAAACAGACGGAGCTTTTGTCCTGCCCGTAGATAAGGTTGGCGCACTGGACGACTCCAGGCCCGCTGTCCTGCGAGGCCTCCAACAACTCATCGGCCGCGCGCGACGGCGGAGGATTCAGCGCACCGACGCCGACGCACAAGATCGCCGCGCCGACAATGATGACAAGGGTGGCATGGCGACGTTGTTTGTCGCCATGGTGGCACCCCCAAGTCTGCTTGGGGGTGTCCGGGTTTTTTGCGTCCGCCAAGACACCCCCAAGCAGACTTGGGGGTGCCACATGGACATGGCGACAAACAACGTCGCCATGCCACCCTTCCATCAATTCGGAGTTCTTCAATTGGCTCATGTTCATGCTCCTGCTCACTTGCTCTCATCCGCCAGTCGGCGGAAATACGCTTCCGACAAATCGCGGTACTTGACCGGCACGCCCGAGGCCGCGCCGCCGGAGGCCTGGTGCGTGGGCGTTTGGCCGGGCTGGAGGGTCTCGCGCGGACTGGGCGGTTTGCTCACGTTTCCGCCGGCGCCGGAGCCGGTTCCGACGTTGCCGCCCTCGCCGGCGGCGTTCGAGTCGCGCCCGCTCGCCTGGTGCGGGCCCAGCATCGTCATGGTGGCCCGAGAACCGTAGGACCCTTCGCCCTGCCCGCCCTGCTGCTTGCCCTGGTTGCCCATGCCCGGTATGCCCCGCCCTTGGGCCAACTGCTTGAGCGAATCCATGAGATTCCGCTTCACCAATTGCAGGCGGCAATCCTCGCACGCTTCCCCCATCATGCCCTCCGCGCCGCCGCATTCCTTCATCAGCGATTCCAACTTGCCCGCCGCGCTGTCGCACGCCTGCCAAGCGTATCGACCCTGCCCCGCCTGGGCCAGTCGCGAGGCGTCCTGCTGGTCCGGCTGCACCTTCAGGTCGCGAATGTTCTGGGCCAACTCCTTCACGCTGGCGGACATTTTGGGCAGCGCCTTGGCCGACTGGGCCGCCTGCCTGTCCATCTGGTCCAGTGTTTCCGCCAGGTCGCGCTCGATCTGCGCCTGGTCCTCGGCCATGCGGCGGGCGCGAATCTGTTCGACCGGGCTGAGCGTCTCGCGGTTTCGGAACTGGGCCATCCGCTCGGCCAACTCCCGCTGCTGGTAGGCAATCGCCCCGACCCGCTCGACCAGGGCGACCATCTTGTCCGCCTGCTGAATCTTCGCCAGGTCCTCCTTGGCCGTGGTCACATTCTCGTCCGCCTGCCGCGTCTTGGCCCCGTCCTGCTTGAGTTGCTCGGCCATCATGCCGGCGTATCGCGGCGCGGTTGTGCCGACGGTTTTGTCGGTCCACAAATCGCGAAGCTTCTCGGCCGCGTCGGCCTGGTCCAGCAGCTTGTCGCCGGTCTCGCGAAGCATTTTCGCGTACTCGGCCTCGAAATCATATATCTGCGGCTGCTTGGACCGCCGGATCATCTCCCTGGCCAACTCCTTCGACTGCTGAGCGTACTTGGCGTACTTGGCGTCCAGCTCGTTGAGCTTGCGAAGGTCCGCCTCGGTGGCCTTGCCGCCGGCGGCGGCGAGTTTTTTCTTCAGGGCCTCGATCTCGGCCAGGAGCTCCGCGCGGGCCTTGTCGATCTCGTCGAGCTTCGCGCGGAACGCGTTGATCTCGGCCGTGATCTGCTCCATGCGGTACTTGGTCCGCGCCAGGTCGGTGTACTCCTGCTTGGTAATCACGTGGATGACGACGACAGGCGTGTCCGTGAAATGCTCGGCGGAGGGGTAATTGTCGTGAGCGGTGGCAAAGAACGTGATCACGTCCCCGCCCTTGGCGCCCAAGGCCGCGAGGTCGAACTCGTCGGAGGCGGTCGCGTAGGTCGGGCCGGTGGACTGGAGCGGCAGTTCCTTCGTCGCCGGGCCCCAACCGTTGACGCTGCGGCTGATGGTGATTTTCCGGACGGCTACGTCGTCGCTGGCGGCAATGGCCACGTGGACCTTCCAGTCCTCCGGCGCCACCAGCAACCCGGTGGGTTCGGTAATCTGAATCTTCGGCCAGGCGTCGGGGGTGCCGGTGAGCGGGCCTTGGAGCGTCGTGGCCGCCGGCACGCCCTGGGCGCCCAGCAGGCTGACGCGGAACTGCCCGCTGAACCGGATCGGGAAGCTGCCATGCACCGTCGTCGGATCGTGCGCGTCCGGTTTCAACGGCACGCGGGTGATCTTCGCATCCGCCGGGGCGGTGGCCGGGCCGCTGGCGGGAATCTTGCAAATGCCGGGTTCGCACGCGGCGGCCAGGGATGGCCGCCACGCAATGTCTTCCGGGCTGGCGGAAGTTTTTCCGGCGACGCCGGCGGGGATCAATTCCAACAGGCTTTGGGCGAGCGGCAGGTTGCTCTTGATGGTCACCACCGCCGTGGTGCCTTCGATCGCGCCGATGCCGGAGGCTTCGATGGCGACGGCACTGGGCGGCCAGTTGGTGTACGCGGGGTATTCATACTGAACGCCCGCCTGCTCGAATTGCGGCACGGGATGGACCACCAGGCGGAACGTGTCGCTTCGGCCCGAGGGCGTGTCGATGTAGAAATCCCTGGACCGCTCGGCCCGTTCCAGCCGCACGACGAACCTGCCGTCGTCGCCGCGAACCATCGGCGCGCGCTGGTCGGCCTGGGCGCCGGTTCCCGGCAGGTCGCTGAAGACCACGTCGGCGCGGTCCGGCAGGTCCGGGCCGCTGAGGCGCACGAAGATCGACGCCGGCTGGCCGAAATAAATTGTTCGCGGCAGGACCTCGACGTCGAACCGGACCAGCGTGAACGGCGCCAGCCCGGCCGTCGGGCGCAGGAATCGCGGGATGGCCGCGTTGAACGCGCCCGGCACGACCGCATACGACACGGCCATCACGGCCGCCGCGATCGCCAGCGCCGACAGGGCCTTCCTGAGCGCCGCGGCGTCGATCACCCGCGAGGGCACGATGCCCGCCGCCGCCTGGTTGCCGCGCGACACGACTTCCCGCGTCAGAGCGGCGCTGGCGAATGAAGACGCGCTTCCAGCGCCAGCGAGCAGCGCGGCATTGATGATGCGGCTGTCCTGGATCCCCAGGCGGTTTTCGATCATCCTGGCCGCGCGCCGCGGGTCGTAGGAATTGCGACGCGTGGTCCAGGCCACGTATGTGAACCCGGCCAGCAGGCACAGCGCCACCAGCAAGTCGGCCGAAACTAGCGCCCAGGGCTTGAGCGAGAACACCACGTCGGCCGTCAGCATCAGCAGGACCATCGCGATCAGGCCGGCGAGCACCAGCCCGGCCGCCCGCGTGGTTTCGGTGAGCAAGGTCAGCCGGCCCGTCGCCAGGAGCTTCCGGCCCAGCGGACTATCGCCGGGTAGGGCGTGCAACTTAGCCCCGCCAGGGGCGCGTTGCACGCGGGAGGTTGACCCAGTTTGCCCGCGTACGCATCCTGATTCCTGTTTCATAGCAAGCCTGCCCTTCTGCGGCCAAGCCACTCCGCGCCCATCCACACAAGCAGCACGACCAGGATCGGCGCCTTGTCCCAAAGGAAGTTAACCTGGGGCAGCACGCCTCTGGATTCCTGATGCTTGGCGAGCGCCTCGGGGAGTCCGCCGGCCGGAGCGCCGGCCTGGAAGAAAAGCCCGCCCGACTGCTCGGCCAGCAACCGCATCGCCTCGGGATTGGCCGCGGTCTGCAACCGTTCAAAATTCACGTCGAACACGCTGAACCGTTTCTCCTGGCGCGGCGGATTCATTCCGGGCGTTTCGAGCAGCGCGCGATACACGCCCGTCTGTCGCGGGGTGAACGAGCCTTGCACGCGGCCGCTGGAAAAATAGGGACGGACCCCATTTCCCCCAGAGTGGTCCGGCGAATCTCCATGTTCTTTCTCTTGGAAAATGGGGTCCGTCCCTATTTTTCCCAGAGGCACTTCCTGGCTCTTGCCGTCGGGTCCGGTCAACGTGACCTTGACCTGCTGGCCGGTTGCCCCTGGCGGCGCGGTCTTGAAGACCGCCTCCATCATTACCGGGTCGCCGAGTCGGGCGCTGGAGCGGCCGATCTTCAAGCAAACCGTTTGGCCGGGCAGGAAGTCGCTGCCCATCGCCAGGTTCCGAATCGTGTTGGACCAAAATTCGTCGTAGACGCTGTCGTAGGCCTTCATATCGGGGGCCAGCAGGCTCCATCGCCACAGGCCTTCGCCCAGAATCGCGATCACCTGCCCGCGGCCATACTTCATCTGGACGATCCCCGGCTGGCCGCCTGCCGTTCCGGCGCCGCTGGCCGCGCCGGGCGGAACGTCGGTCGCCAACACGACGGCGGAGACCTTCTCCCGCTCGACCACGGGCATGATGGCGAAGCCCGGCATGGCGCCGACCGCCTCGGCCGCGTCCTGCGTCAGCCCCGCGAAGCGGAAGCACGGGCTGCCGCGTCCGTCGGCCGTCAGCGACAGGGACATGTTGTGCAGGTATCCCCGGCCCCAGACCACCGGTTCGATGACGGCCAGGTCGCGCCCCATCTGCCGCCCTGCCGGCGTCTCGGGATCGTACGCCTGCCCGCGAACGAACACGATGCTCCCGCCTCGCCGCGAGACGAAGTCCGGCAGCAACTGCGCCGCGGCGGGTTCGCCGCTACGGGCAACCGCAGGGTCGTACAGTTGCTCGATGCCCTTGCCCAGGATCATCACGTCATACTTCGCGAACTCCTCGGCCGTCTTGGGCAACTCCGCTTTCTCGGCCGCGACCGCGCCGGCCGCCGATGGCCCGCCGGCGGTGTTGGTAATCACGCTTTCCTGTTTGTGATTGGAGACCCGCGTGATCTGCGTCAGTTCCACGCCCGGGTCCTTTCGCAGCGACTGGGCAAGGAACTTGGTCTCCCAGAACGGTTCGCCCTCGAGCAGCAGGACTTTGATTTTCTGGTCCGTCACCTGGCAGAACACGCTCTGGGCGTTGTTGCCCAACTCGGTTTCACCGGGCAGCGGATCGACCGACACCTTATATTCATACAGCCCCGCCTTGGCCTGCGCGATCGAGAAAGCCACCGTGACCGACGGCTGGCCCTTGAACTCAACCGTCTTGGCCTCGTCGTGGCCGTCCGCGTGCAGGCGGATGGTGGCCTTCTTGTCATCGTACCCGACCTGGTAAACCTTGGCGATGATCTGTCCGGGCTCGTTGGCCAGCAGGTATTCTTCCTTGCACATCGCGGCCAGCGCCTGGTCCGGCTGCACGCCCTGGCCGCCGAGGCACACGGTGTGGATCGGGCAGTTGCGCGCCCGGCCCAGCAGCGCCGCCGACTGCAGCGGCACGTCGCCCGAGTCGTGGCCGTCGCTGATGACCAGGACCGCCCAATCGCGCGACTGGCCCGGCAGGTCGAGGATCGCCTTGGAGACGCACTGCGCCAGGTTCGTCGCGCGGCCGGTGGCCAACTCCGCGCCCGGCCGCGAAAACGCCGACTCCGGCAGCGGCGACAGTTCGCCGCTGAAGGACATGAATCGGACATCGTAGATTTCGCTGAGTTTCTGCCGCTGCTGCGGGCTTAGCCACTGGCCCAGGGCACAGTCGATCCGCGACTGGGGTTTGCGGTCGCGGCTGCAATCGTCAGTGAGCATCGATCCGGAGGCGTCCAGCAGCACCGTGAGTTGCGGGCGGGAGTTCTCGCCCGTGCGCGGCGCGATGTTGCTGGGGCCCATCAGCAGCGTGGCGATGGCCGCGATGACCGCCAGCCGCATGACCAGCAAAAACGTGTTGGCCTTTCGCCGACCGGACCACGTGCGCGCGTACGCCACGATGCTCAGGGCGGCCAGCACCGCCGCACCCGCAAAGATGTGCAGGGGCGAAACCTCGGGCTTCCACAGGATGTCAAGAAGCACTGTCATTTGCGCTCCAACCATGACCGCTGACCGTAGCACGGGCGTCTCGCCCGTGAGTAGCATGGCCATCTTGGCCATGAGTCCCACGGGCATCCTGCCCGTGGTCTTTGTTTCTTCTGTTTTTCTTCTTGCACGACAACAGCAGCAACTGCAAAGACACGGGCGGGACGCCCGTGATACTCATGGGCAAGATGCCCATGCTACGTAGGATTGTCATTTTTTCCACACCCCCAGCAAGACCAGTTCCGCGCCGATGGCGATCATGGCTGCGATCACAAACCAGTGCCACATCGGCTTGCCTCGGACGCGAAGGATCGGCCCTTCCTGCGAGTCGCCGCCGTACGAGAAATTCTCCAGCGAAACGCGGTCGTTTCGCAGGTGCTCGCGGACCACGTCCGGATCGATCCGCCGCAGGTCGCTCTCGCGCGGGTCGAGGTTGACGGCCGCCTGCGCGAACGTCTGCTCGCCCGAGGTCACGGCGTAAAAACCCGGCAGCGCCGGATACCGGACGGTCAGGTTCGTCTCGCCGGCCTCGACGGTCCGCTCGACTTCGCACGGCCGCTGGTCCGGGCCAAGCACCTGGTACGTCCGCGTCGGGTCCCGTGAGTCGGGGATGGCCATTCGCAGCGGCTCGCCGGTCAGCAACTGCGACCGCCAATCCTGCCTGGGTCGCAGGTAGTGGACCATGCTATGCACCATCGCCACGAACGAGCCGTACTTGCCGATGTCGCTGCACGTCAAGGCCGGACTGAAATTCGCCAGCACCACTCTGCCCTGCCCCAGCGCCTGCGCCGCCAGGGCCGGCGTGCCGTCGGCGAATTTCAAAATCGACACGGCGCTGGGCTTCATCGCGCCGGACATCCAGACCTTGAAGAATCGAATCTGCTTGAGAGCCTGCCGGCTGGGCTCGTCGAAATCCGTCAGGGCCGGATGCTTCCAATCGCCCTCGCCCAGTTGCAAAACGCCGCCGTGCAGCGTCAGGTCTCGCGGGCCCGTCGGCAGCCAGGGCAGGCAATCGCCCTGCTTGGCCAGAGCGCCGAAGGAAAGCATGTTGTCCGCGACGGGCCCCTCGCCGCAGAAGATCGCCACGCCGCCGCCCTGATTAGCGTACATGTACAGCGCCCGCAACGCGTCGGGGGCGAGCTTGCCGACGTACCCGATCATCACGGCCTCGGCGTCGGCCAGGCGAGCGAACCCGTTGACGGAAAGGTCGCCGCCGGTCAGGTGCCGGACCTCCAGGTCGTCGCCCATGTCGCCGCGAGGCGCCAGCGCCCGCGTGAGGAAATACGTGCCGGTGCCTTGCTGGTTGGCGTTGTCGTCACCCACGACGACCACGGGAATCCTCGCGACCGCCTGGACCACCAGGAACGCCTGGTTGTCCGCCGCCAGCGCATCGGGCGGCAGCGAGAACACCACGTTGTGCGCGCCGGACTTGTCCAACTGGGCGTCGAAGCCGAGGTCACGCTCTTCCCACGGTTTGAGGGCGACGGTTTGTTTCCCGATCGGCCTGCCGTCCAGGGTCGCCTCCACCGGCGTGGTTCGCGCGTGCTCGGAATAGTTGGCCACGTGAACCTGCAGCGCGAAAGGCCGATGGATGATCGGCTGGACGGGCGCGGCGCGCGGGGCGGAGAGCGCCACGTTGTCCGGCATCTGGGCCAGCACGGGGACGATGGTGATCCGCGTGCCGGCGGGGAGCAGGTCCTTTGCCTCGTCCCTGCCCGCCATCGACTCCTCGGAACTGTTGGCGGGCTTGAGCGAGATGTCCGACCAGTTGGTCCGCTGCATGTCGGAGAGAATGACCACCCGCTTCTGGCCGCGACGGTCCTTGAGGAACGTGCCCGCCATCGCCAGCGCCTCGGGCAGGTTGGCCCGCTCCTGCGTGGACGACAGGCGGTCCAGCTCCTGCCGCAGCGCGGCGAAGTTGTTGCTCAGCCGCGGGAACGCGGCCCGCGGGCGGGCAGAGGCATAGACGATGTTGACCATGTCCACGCCCTCGGTCAGCGAGTCCAGCGTGCGGCCGGCGAGCGCCTTCATGGAGGTCGTCAGGCTCACGCCGCTCGACTGCTGGGCCGTCGAGGCGCTGACGTCGGGCACGAGCACGACGGCCACGCCCGCATCGCCGGTGGGCGACTCGACCCCCTTTTCCTGCCAGACAGGCCGGGCGAACGCCCAGGCGAGCAGGCAAATCGCCAGGCACCGCAGCGACAGCAAAATCCACTTTCGCAACCTGTACAGCCGCGACTGGCTGGCCACGGACTCCTGCAACAGGCGCACCGTGGGAAACACGATCCGCCTCCGCGCCCGGCGGTTGAGCAGGTGCGCGACGATCGGCAGCGCCGCCAGCGCCATGCCCGCCAAGAGCCACGGGTTGGTGAATGAAATTGTCGCGATCACTGTCATATCAGCGTTCCAAAAGGCAATAGGCACTAGGCAATAGGCACTAGGGAACGGCGAAGAAACAGCGAAGAAAGAGCCGTATCCTTCGTGCCGAAAGTTTACTCCTTCAACCTTGTCAGGCTGGAGATCAGACCCTGAAGAACGCGAGAGACTTCGTCGCTCTGTTGGATCAAAGCGTCCACCTGGGTTGGCGCGATATACTCCAAGTCGCCACCCAACAACACTTGCGTCTGCAATTCATATAGGCTCCCCCGCGCCGTGAGCAGAAACCGCACATAGTCATTCAGACTGCCCCGGCCGTACCCTTCGGCGATGTTGGAAGGAACGGAAACTGCCGCTCGCCGAATCTGGCTGGTCAACCCGTACACTTCCTCCCTGGGCATCTTGCGGGAAGCCTCGTATACGACCTTCACCAAGCAACGAGCCTTCTGCCATGCAACGAGGTCCTGAAAGTTCTTAACTTGACGCCGCGGTTCATTCGCTTCCATCATCCTGCTCCCGCATATTCAGACATTCTCATCTTGGCCAGCGCACATTGCCTGGCTCCTTTTCACGCCTTCCACGCAGCCTCTTACCTGGTGCCTAGTCCCTATTGCCTAGTGCCTTCTTCCTACGCCATCGACGCCCGCTGGAACAGGTACTGCTCCAGCGAGCGGTTGTAACTGGTCGCCGTCGAGACCAGGTTGTAGTCCATGCCGCGGCCTCGACAGTTGGCGGCCACGTCGTTGAGGAACTTTTGCAGCCGCGCGTCGTACGCTTGCCGCACGTCCTGGACGTTGACCGCGACGCGCTGGTTGGACTCGCTGTCCTGGAACGCGGCGGCCCCGACGTCGGGCAACTTCAGTTCGTCCGCGTGCAGCACGTGGAAAACGATGATCTCGCTGCCGCGATGCGAGTAGATCGACAGGGCACCGAAGATTTCGTCCAAGTCGTCCAGGAAATCGCTGAAGACGACCAAGAGGCCCTTTCGCCCGATCAAGGCGGCGGCCTTTCGCAGCGCGTCGGAAAGTTTGGCCTTGCCCGAGGGCTTGGCGTCCTCCATCGCCTGGAGGATTCCCACCAGGTGCGTGAAGGCGCCGTGGGGCCGGTGAAACTTGCCCAACCCCTCGCACGCCAGCGACAGCGAGACCTTGTCCTGCTGCTGGGTGGTCAGGAACGCGATCGCCGCGGCCATCATGCACGCGTGATCGTATTTGCTGTGCGCGCCGTCCAGCCCCGCGTACGCCATCGACGCCGAGCAGTCCACCACCAAGTTCACGGCCATGTCCGACTGATGCTCGAAGAGTTTCAGGAACATCTTGTCGGTGCGGCCGAACACCTTCCAGTCGATGTCGCCGATCTCGTCGCCGGGCATGTACTGGCGGTAGTCGTTGAACTCGACGCTGTGCCCGCGCTGCGGCGAGGCGTGCCGCCCGGCGTACTGGCCCTCCACCGCGCGGCGGCTGGAAAAGAACACGTTCCGCAGCCGGCGAAGATCCTGCACCCGAAGGTACTTTCGATTCAGTCCGCTGTACTCGGCCATGAAACCCTTCTCCGATCCCTGCAATCAATTTGCCGGGCGTTTGTCTCGCGGAACAACTCACGGCCGCCCCATACGGGGCTTTAAGGACAAAACCGCATTCCCAGGGCTTGCCGAAACGGCTTCGCCCTGGGCTACTAACGACCGGCCCATCCGGGCCTAAGAAACAACAGCCACGACAAAGAACCGCGATTCTTCTCTTACCGATTACCAATTACTGCCGGTAATCCGGCTCCTTGATTTCGTTGAGCACGTTCTCGACGATCTGCTGGGCGGTGATTCCTTCGCCGGTGGCGTTGAAGTTCGGCAGCACGCGATGGCGAAGCACGAACGTGGCGGCCTGTCGGATGTGCTTTGCCGAGACGGCCGGTTCGCCGTCCAGCACAGCCAGCGCCTTGCCCGCCAGCACCATGTACTGACTGGCCCGAGGCCCGGCGCCCCATTCGACGTACTTTTTCGCCATGTCGCCTGCTGTGGCGCTCAGCGGCCGGGTCGCCCGCGAGATCGCCACCGCGTAGCTCACCACGTGCGGCGATGCCGGCACGCGCCGCACCAGATCCTGGAACTCGGCCATCTGCTCGCGGCTGAACACCTGCTGGACCGTCTGGTCCAGCGTCGCGGTCGTCGCCTGCACGATGTCCTCCTCCTCCTGCACGGAGGGGTAGTCCATCCACAGGCTGAACATGAACCGGTCGAGCTGCGCCTCGGGCAGCGGATAGGTGCCCTCCTGCTCGATGGGGTTCTGCGTGGCGACGACCACGAAGGGCCGCTCCAGCTTGTAGCCCTTGCCCATGCTGGTGACGGTGTACTCCTGCATCGCCTCCAGCAGCGCCGACTGCGTCTTGGGCGGCGTGCGGTTGATCTCGTCGGCCAGGATGATGTTCGCGAAGATCGGGCCGTGCAGGAACCGCATGGTCCGCGCGCCGGTGGCGCGGTCCTCCTGGAGCAGCTCCATTCCGATGATGTCCGCGGGCATCATGTCGGGGGTGAACTGGATTCGCTTGAAGTTCCACCCCAGCGCCCCGGCCAGCGTCTTGACCAGCAGCGTCTTGCCCAGCCCCGGCACTCCGACGATCAGCACGTGGCCCTGGCTGAAGATCGCGGCCAGGAGCTGCCGCACGATGTCCTCCTGCCCGAGCACCACCTTGCCGATCTCGGCCTTGAGTTTGTGGAAGCCCGCCTGCGCCTGGGCCAGCAACTTCACATCGCCGTCTCGCAACGATTCACCGGTCTTCATAAATGCCCCTTATCAAGTTGGTAATCCTGCCGATCCGCCCGCGGTGCCAGCCCGCCGAGCGAACGTTTTTGACGTTTGAAGA
>CAZYDC010000080.1:0-13243 GCA_964646065.1 uncultured Planctomycetaceae bacterium
TTTCAAACGCGAGCCCAATGACCGAAATTCCACGGTTTTCACCAAGGTAGAAAAAAATATGTAAAACCCGAAAGATTTGTTTTGACAAATCCCCAGGGGGGGGGGGTAGCTTTCTTTGACAGTGGGCCTTGTGCTCGCTGCATATGGGGCATGGGCATTCGGGAAATGTTCAGGTTTGTTTTTGAAAAGGAGACTTACATGAACTTGGCCTCAAAGGGACTTCAACGGTCACGATCAACGCCTATCCGAGCGAGACTGTGATCATCCCAGCACCATTACGGTAAGTTGACGGATTGACGATTATGCGCAGACAGGAGTTTTCATCATTTCGGAAAGTTTGAACAGAGCTAGAATTAAAGATACGAACCCTCACCTTTTACATGAAAGGAATTTATCATGTCCGCTAAGTTTCAATTCCCATGGATTGTTGCTTTGCTTGTTTTGCCATTCTGCCTTTCGACTTCGGCCGTCTCAGCGCGAGCCGACGTTTGAGCGCTGGGAGACACCAACCAAGACGGCCTCGTGAACTCCCTGGACATCGACGCGATTTACCAGAACCTCACCGTAGCGCCGCCCAACTATATAGGAAAATGGCCCCGGCCGTTGATGCCCTACCAGGCCCAGTACGACGTCAACGGCGATGGCGTTGTGAATGTGGACGATGTGATTTACGAATTGGCGCATGCGTTCCACACGACTTTGGGCGACGCCGACGTTGACGGCAATGTTGACTTTCTTGACTTCCAGATCCTCCTTAATAACTGGCAAGCAATAGGTCGTGGATGGGCTGGCGGCGATTTCAATGGAGACGGTGTTACGGACTTCCTGGACTTCCAGGTGTTATTAAATTACTGGAACCCCGCCGGTTATTATCCCAACGGGTGACGGCTTGACTTTTCCGGCTGTTGCGTTGGGAGAATTGGGTCTGGCCAGAAAAACGCTCATGCCGTAGAATGCAAGAACCGAGGTTCTTGCGGTGCCAGGCGAGCGGCTGCGGTCGCAGGGTTCGTTTACTGTGGGCCGTTTAGGCGATTGCTGGAAACAAATGAGGAGAAATAAGATGCGGATGATTGCTGAAAGACTAGCGGCGTTGGCAGTAGTCCTGGGCCTGGCCGCCGGCTTTTGCGGCGCCTCGCCCATCATGGTCAATCCCAGTTTCGAGACTGGGGACCTCACCGGGTGGAGCGCCACAGGCATGTCGGTCGTCAGCGGCATTGCGAGCGACGGGCAGTATAGCGATATGGCTACCCCCGCTGAATGGTCCCGACTGCCCGGGCAATATTGGCAAGGGCAGTCCACAATGTCGCAAACTATAACCTGGGAACCGGAAATCACTCAGTTCTCGTTCGACATCAAAACCGCCAATTTCTATTATTCATTTTGCTGGATCTACCTCGGCTACTCAAGCGGTGGGATTACTTCAACTTCCTTCAATTTGGGAAACCTGTCGACGAGCGTCTCCCCAGCTCCCGACGGCTTCACACGGTACACGGTTGACATTTCAGGCAACACGGACGACATCACCGACAACCCTGACGGCGGCGCAGTTTCGTTCGAGATTGATCCTGACCTAGGCTCACTCACCGACCCAACCCTCTCTCCCGCGCCTGAGTTTTACATCGACAACATACAATTCCTGACTCCCGAGCCGGCGACGCTTTCGCTGCTGGCGTTGGGCGGGTTGGCGATCCTCCGAAAAAGGGCTACGCGGTGAAACGAGCGTAGCGGTTTGCCAACCCGGCTGCGTCCCGGCCTACCGGGAACAGCCTGAAATCTCCGGGCCGGGCTGTTTCTCGAATTGTCGGAATCAAATGAGGAGACACAACATGCGGAAGATCGCGGAGAGACTGACGGCGTTGGCAGTCGTGCTGGGCTTGGCTGCCGGCTTTTGCGGCGCCTCGCCCATCATGGTCAATCCCAGTTTCGAGACCGGCGACCTCACCGGTTGGAGCGCCACAGAAATGGCGGTTGTCAGGGGTATTGCAAGCGACGGCCAGTACAGCCTGATGGCGAATCCCTCTTGGAGCCGACTCCCCTATGCAACCGATTGGCAGTCACAATGCGATTTTTCGCAAACGTTAACCTGGGCGCCGGGTGTCACCCAGTTCTCGTTCGACATCAAAACCGCCAATTTCGATGCTTCGATATGCTGGATTGGCGTCGGCTCATTAAACAACGGGTCTCTTTTTCAAAATTCGTTCACCATTGATAATCTGCCGACGAGCGTCTCCGCCGCTCCGGACGGCTTCACACGATACACGTGTGACATTTCAGGCCACACGGACTACGTCACAGACAGCCCTGACGGCGGCGCAGTCTTGTTCGGGATCATCCTCGACCTTGCATCACCCACCGACCCAGCGCTAACTCCGGCTCCCGAGTTTTATATCGACAACATACAATTCTCGACCCCCGAGCCGGCGACGCTTTCGCTGCTGGCGTTGGGCGGGTTGGCGATCCTCCGGAAAAGGGTTAGGCGGTGAAACAAGAGCCGTTTGCCTACCCCCGCCTGTCGGCCTGCCCCGGTTTGAAATATCCAGGGGCTACACGGGAAAATAAATATAATTTTCGATGGCAACAAGCGGCTGGCCAGTGTGTTATGGATAGGGTGCAATTTGTAGTGCAAGAATGTCGTATGAAAATCATACGAACTGCGTTATACTATATGTGGCTGTATTGTGCGGCCGGCTGGCGGGTCTTATGAGAGACTCGCAGTGGTTTGGCCCTGAGCTTTGCTCGGCCTGAGGTTGTCGAAGAGGCCGGGCGGCGAAGGGCGTTGACATCTGAATATGAGTGGCCGGGACTGTCGAATTGACAATCGACAATTTCGGAGTCTTCGAGGCCTGCATGGGACGATTGTCGATCAAACGGCATGAGACTCGGACAGCATCGCGCGAGGAGCTACGCTCCCCATGCGGAAGCAATGAAAAAACACGCGGAAAATCGCGAATATAGGGGTTCAAAATCGATAACATACTGTACGTAAGTGACTTATCAATTCAAAATCGGGTTCTAATGGCTTCCCAGCAGGTTCTAGTGGCTTCCCAGCGCGTCGGGGTGGCTTCCGAATGCACGCCGGTGGCTTCCGAACGGGTTTTAATAGGTTCCAAAGTCATCGCCCCGCCCTATGCGGATCGGAGTTACTAAAGGGAGAATGCCATGTTGACGATGAGCAAGGCAGCAGGGTCGGCCGAAAGCAGGGCAGTATGGCTTCTCTTTGGCCAAGCATTCTTGGAAAGCTCCATAAGGTCAGGGTGTGTTGCCGGCGAACCGGGGATCCGGAATTTGGAATCCGGAAACCGCAGGCCGCCAACGGCAACGGGGCGTCACATCACGGCGAGCGGTTTGCTGTCGAGGGGCTGCCGATTGTTCGCGAAAGCGTCTTCCGGAAAATCCTTCGCTGCTCCCGGCCGCTGGTGCTGACGATCGCGGCGGCCTTGGCGTTTGCGGCCCTGCTGCGACTCCACCACGCGAAGTTCGAGGACAGCATGGTCCGGAGCTTCCAGAGGCAGCAGTTGGATGCCACGCGAGGCCTGGCCGTTTCGGTCGAGGAGTCGGTCGCGAACATTCGTCGTGGCCTGATGTCGCTGGCCAGCCATCCGGACGTTTGCCGCCTGGCGCCGTCGATGAAGGATGTCCTGTCGCCCTACCTCCAGCAGGAGCAGGGCGTCCTGGACGACCTGGAGGTGATCGACACGCACGGTGAACTGCTGTGGCCAAGACCGGGTGCCGGAACTCCGCCGCGGCGGGTTTCGCTGTATCCGGACCGCCTCAGTTCTTTCCAGGTGGTCGCGCCGGTCACGATGGACGGCCACCGGGTCGCGTCGCTTCGCGCCACCGTCAGCATGTATCGGGTGGCGCTGAACTCCCGCCTGCGGACCGCCAACGCCTGCGGGAGCGTCTGCTGGATGTTCTCGGACAGCGGCCAGACGGTCTACAGCAACGCGATGCCTCGGGAGCGGCAGGTCGTACGCCTTCTCCGTAGCGCGGACGCCGTCAAGGAGCCGGTTGGCAACGCCGATCTTTTGCCTTACGTCGCCGGCCTGCTGTTCGGCAAGAACACCACGGGGAATCCGGGGCTTGTGGAGGTGGCGCGTCCGGGCGAACCCGTGGACGAGCTGGCCGCCTTCGCTCCGATCCACCTGGAGGGGCGCCGGTTCTCGAATGCAATCAAGGACCCGCCTGGCGAAGGCGACGCGGCGTTGGCCAGCGGCGAGGGCGGGTTGCGTTACGGAGTTGTGCTGGCCGCGCCCAAAGGCGAGGTGTCGGTCCCGATCGTCTCGCACGAGCGAGTCACGTACGCCCTGATCGCGGCCTTGGCGCTGCTGTACTTCGCGACCGGGTATACGGCCTGTCGAAGCGAGCGGGCTCACAGCGAACTGGCCGAGCAGCGGAGAATGGCCGCGGAGCAGTCCAACAAGGCCAAGGGCGACTTCCTGGCCAGGATGAGCCACGAAATCCGCACGCCGATGAACGGCGTGATCTGCATGACCGAACTGGCGGTGGCGGCGACGGCCGAGCTGCTGGACAGAATCGAAAAATCGTCAACGTCAAGCCGAAGCGGCCTGGCCGGCGTCGCGACGGAGATTGCCTCCAGAAGCCGGCGGTACATGGAAGTGGTTCGGGATTGTGCGTACTCACTACTGTCGGTGATTAACGACATCCTGGACATGTCCAAGATCGAGGCCGGGCGGCTCGACCTTCGTCAGGTCCCGCTGAACGTGCGGAAATGCGTCGCCGACAGCGTGGCGTTCCTGACGCCGGCCGCCAAGACCAAAGGCCTGTCGCTACGGGTGGAAGTTGGTCCGGAGGTGCCGTCGGTTGTCTGGGGCGACCCTGACCGCCTTCGACAGATCATCGCGAACCTGGTCGGGAACGCCATCAAGTTCACCCCGGCGGGTGAAGTAGCGGTTGCGGTAAGAATGGATTCTTCGCCAGAGGGCGTGAATCGCAATGCGGGCGATGATCCGGGATTGCCCGAGCGGCCGTCCCCAGTCACCGCGGGAACCGCAACGCAATGCGACCAAGTTATGCTTCGATTTGAGGTCCGGGACACAGGGCCGGGCATGTCGCCCGAGGAGCAGAAACGCGTGTTCACACCTTACTATCAATGTGCGCGGGGGGGCAAGTATCGCCCCGACAGCACCGGGCTGGGCTTGCCCATCGCAAAGCAGCTCGTGGAACTGATGGGTGGCCGGATATCCATCAGCAGCCAGACCGGCCTGGCAGGCTCGGCGGCCTGCATTCTGGACGCTCCGCCGCCGGCGGGCCAGACGACGGGCACGACCGTCACATTCACGGCGAAATTCGACCTGGTTACGGAGAATGAGGCGTCCCAGAAAGACGGAACATCGGACAGGGGAAACCGGATACCGACGGACCATAACAGCGCCCCGTACGGGGACGGTCTCCAGTCGGCGGTCCCGTTGTCCAGGGTCGCCGGTCCCGCCGCATTTCGGGCGTTGGCGATCCTGCTGGTGGAGGACAACCCGGTCAACCGTCAGGCGGCGTCGATCATCCTGGGGCAATGGGGCCACAGGGTTCACGCGGTGGAGTCTGGGGAAGACGCGCTGGCGGCCATGGAGGCCATGAGGTTCGACCTGGTGCTGATGGACCTGGAGATGCCGGGGATGAACGGGATCGAGGCGACGGCGGAGATTCGCCGCCGGGAACAGGCCCTCGCCGGCAGGTCGGGAACCGGCAGCCGCATTCCCATCGTGGCGATGACGGCCTACGCCATGGACCGCGACGTCGAGCGGTGTCTGGAGGCCGGTATGGACGGGCACTTGTCCAAGCCCTTCCACCCGGAACAGCTTCGTCGCGTGATCGAGGACGTGACCGGCGGGAGTGGGGATTCGGGATTCGGGATTCGGGAGTCGGGAAGAAACAGCGAAGAGGCTCCCTCTCCTTTCTCCCCGAATCCCGAAACCCGAATCCCGACCCCCGAGCTTTGTTGGGATCGAGCCGAGGCAACCCGCATGGCGGGCGGCGACCCGAGCACCGTTACCATCATTATCAAGGTGTTCCTGGAGAACCTTCGCAAGCTGCTGCCGCAGGCGGAGCACGCCGCGTTGACGCAGAACCCCTGCGCCCTTGCGGCCATTGCTCACCAGTGGAAGGGCTCGCTGGGTTTGCTGGGCGCGCGACGCGCTCAATCCAGCGCCGCCCGGCTGGAAGAACTGTGCCGCCTCGGCGAGCCGGAGCGATTGTCGGAAACCTTCGCCGCGTTGCGGCGGGAACTGCTGGAACTTTCCGACGCACTCGAAGCCGCCGCCCCGGTTGCGTCCGACAAAGCCGACGTACGCGCTCCTTGATTCGTATTCTTTCCATCGGTATGCTTCGGGCCATTGTTCGACCACGGTTATCAGTAAAGGAGTGTTCGCATGGCTCGCGTTAGCGGCAATAAAGCTCAATGGTTGGTTCTGGGTTCGTTCCCCTTGGAGAACCGGCAGGCCGGCCACATGTTGGAAAGCGGCTACGATATGGAAGCACAGTTCGTCCCCGCCGCCGGGGAGAAGTTCGACGGGCGTGTGTGGACGCCGTACACCGGCCCCGCGGACGCCGGCAGCCGGGGCACGGCGGTGGTAGACTTCCTTGACCCGTCCTTGCCGTTCGACGATCGCCAGTGGTGCTGCGCCTATGCCGCGACGTACGTCTACGCCCCCAAGGCAACCAAGGCCTTGATGCTCCTGGGCAGCGACGACGGCGTGCTGGTCGCCGCCAACGGGGTTGTCGTTCACCGCAACGACTGTCAGCGGGCCTTCACCGCCGATATCGACGAAGTGCCCCTGGCCCTGCGGGCCGGCTGGAACACGCTGCTTTTCAAGGTCACCCAGGCCGAACTGGCCTGGATGTTGAGCGTTCGCTTCTGCACGGCGGACAAGAAACCGCTGAACCTGACACTCTCTTCGCATCGCCCGGCCGGGCCGATGTTCAAGGGCTTCTCCACTCGGCGCAACGGGGTGCGGCTGGTCCGCTCGCCGCGAATCGGTGTTTTTGCCGACGCCCAAGGGCTGCGGGTTGGAATGGGCCTGACGATCTTCAACGACTCCGGCACGGACGTGTCGCGCGTGGTCGCGCAGGTGATCGATGCTCAAGAAAACGTTCTGGCCGAGTCGGTCGTGCCGCGCGTCAAGGCGCTCACCAGCCGAGCCGTGGTCATCGACGCACCAGGCCAAGAGTTGCTGAGCACCTTGTCCGACCAGCGCGAGGCTCGCATCCGCCTGAAGTGTCCGCTCAACGAAATCGACGCGCCCATCGAAACGGTCGCTGTGGGAGTCTTGTTTTTCGGCGCGATGGCGGGATTTACGACGCCGCTTTCGCCGCAGGCGGAATTCGCCGTCCCGACGGTTTTCCGCGGCCAGCCGGCGGTATTGCAAGTCGAGCCTGGCGACGGATTGCCGCCCGACCGAACGGTGGGCCAGCCGAAATGGCCCTCGCGGCAGGTCGACGCCGACCAGACGCGCGGCGGAACGGTTCGCGTGGACCTGGAGGCGCCTCCGGGAATGGTCCAGCCGCGGGCCAGGTTGACCTTCGGCGACAAGGCCGTGCAGACCCTGGTGGCTCGCGTGCGATTCCTGGTTCAGAGGTTGGAGGCCGATCTTTCCGCCGCCGCCGAGCCCGCGCGGAAAGGTCTGTCGGCCCTGGTGCGGGGTGATTTCGCCGCTGCCTGCCTGGCGATGAAATCCTTTGAAGAATCGCTCAGCCGCACGCAGCCCAACCGCAAGGACGAACTGGTTACGTTGGTCGGCCACGCGCACATCGACATGAACTGGCTGTGGACGTCCGCGGAGACGGTGCAGGTCTGCCACGACACGTTCCGCCAGGCCCTGTCGTTCATGGAGGAGTTTCCGCAGTTCACGTTCTCGCAGAGCCAGTCGGCCTGCTACCGGATGATCGAGCGGACGGACCCGAAGATGTTCGAGCAGATTCGCCGGCGCGTCGCCCAGGGCCGGTGGGAACTGCTGGGCGGGGCCGTCACCGAGGGCGACACCAACATGTCCAGCGGCGAGGGCATCGCCCGGACCTTGCTGTACGGCCAGCGGTACTTCCTCGCGCGGTTCGGCAAAATGGCCCGCGTGGGCTGGCTGCCGGACAACTTCGGACACGTCGGCCAATTGCCGCAGTTGCTCAACCTGGCGGGCATAAAATACTTCTACGCCCACCGCTGCCAGCCCCAACTGGGGGCCTACGTGTGGGAAGGCGTCGACGGCAGCAAGGTCATTCATTATGTGACTCCCAACTACAACGGCGAGGTCGTGCCGGAGACCCGTTTCCTTCCTCGGAAGTACGATCCCAAGCACGGCCGCCTGATGTGGATCTACGGCGTGGGCGACCACGGCGGCGGGCCGACGCGGCGGGATGTCACCGCGGCGCTGGAGTACAACGAACTGCCGGAGTTTCCGCAATTCCAGTTCGGCACGGCGGAGGGTTTCTTCAAGTCGCTCGAAACCGACTTGGCCGCCTTGCCGGTTCATCGCGGCGAACTGGGGTTCGCCTTCGAGGGCTGCTATACCTCGATCGCCCGCATCAAGGAGGGCAACCGCCGGTGCGAGTCGGCGCTGTACTCGGCCGAGATGCTCGCGGCCCTGATGACCCTGCACGGCCAGGCGTATCCGTCCGCGTCGCTGTCGGAGGCCTGGGAGCAGGTAGCGTTCAACCAGTTCCACGACATCCTGTGCGGTTCGGCGACGCACGAGTCCAACCGCGAGTCGGTGGGGACCTACGACGTGGCGATGCAGATGGCCCAGGAGGTCCAGTATGGCGCTCTGCGCGGCCTAGCCGCGCTGGTGCCTTCGGCCGGCGACCAGGGTCAGCCGCTGGTGGTGTTCAACACGCTTCCGCGCAAACGCAGCGACGTGGTGGAAGCGGAAATATTTTCCCACATCGCTCCGCCGGCGGCATTGGTGCGCACCTGGGGCTTTGCTTCGCCCCATCCCACTCCGGCCACGTGGGTCAATCCGATCATGCCCGTGGACGTGGGGCAGGGACCTTACGCCACCGTTCGCCTCTGCGACGCCGGCGGCCGAGCCGTCGACGCACAGATGGTCGATGGGAAACTCTTCCCCAACGGCTACCGCATCAAGGTGCGGTTCCTGGCCAAGGACATGCCCGCCTGCGGACACCAGCTTTACTATGTTCGCCCGGACTTGCCGGGCCAAGTGCAGGACGGCTCGCTGACGGTCAAGGGCACCACCATCGAAACGCCGCTTCTGCGGGTCGAGGTGGACCCCAAGACCGGCCACGTCAGCCGGATCTTCGACCGCAAGCGCAAGGTGGACGTGCTGGCTCGCGGCCGCGCGGGCAACGTACTGCGGGCCTACATGGAAAAGCCGCACGCCATGTCGGCCTGGTCGCTGGGGCCGATCAGTTCGGTCCAGACCATCGACCAGGTCGATGCCGTCCGCGTGGTCGAGCGCGGGCCGGTGCGGGCGGTCATCGAGGTCTGGCGGCGGTGGGGCCGTTCCACGTTTGTCCAGAGGATCATCGTTCATCGCGACCTGCCTCGCGTCGATTTCGAGTTGGACGCCCGCTGGTTCGAGATCGGCGGGCCTGACCACGACGCCCCGATGCTGCGAGTCGGTTTCGGCCTCAACGTCAAGAAGGGACAGTTCATTTGCGATACTCCTTATGCGGCCATTGAGCGGCCGACCAACGGTCAGGAAGTCCCCGTTCAGCAGTGGGCGGACCTCGCCGGCCCCAAAGGCGGGGCGGCGCTGCTGAACGAAACGAAGTACGGCCATCGCTGCACAGGCGACGAGGTCGAGATGACGCTCTTGCGGTCCGGCTACGATCCCGATCCGTATCCCGACCAGGGCCCGCACATGATCCGCTACAGCCTGTTGCCGCATGGCGGCGACTGGAAGGCCGGCGGAGTCGCGCAGGCGGCCCGCGAGTACAACCTGCCGGTCCTGGCGATCGAGACCCCGGGAAATTTACAATTGACAAATGACAATTTACAAATGAAAGAACCGAAGAAGACCTCGCAGCCTGAAGGCTCTCTTCAATCGTCAATTGTCAATTGTCAATCGCCAATGCTCTCCCTGTCGCCCGACAATTTCATCCTGTCGGCCCTCAAGAAGACCGAGGACGGCGACGCGTTCATCGTTCGCTTCTACGAGGCCTACGGGCAGGCGTCCCGCGCGGTGCTGACGCTGCCGCAAGCGGTCAAGTCGGCGGTGCGAGTCGATCTGCTGGAGATGGACCTGCCCGGCGCCGCGGCGCCGACGGTCCAGAACAACAGCGTGACCGTGGACGTGAAACCCCGCGAGGTCGTGACGCTCAAGCTGGCGTTCTAAGACAGGCACTAGGGACTAGGCAAGAGGCATTAGGAAGAAAAGGCAAGAGTTGCTCTTCGCAGTTTCTTCCTAATGCCTGATCCCTATTGGCTATTGCCTTCTTCTGTCAGGCAATAGGCATTAGGAAGAAAAAGCAAGAGCCGCTCTTCGCAGTTTCTTCCTAATGCCTGGTCCCTATTGCCTATTGCCTTCTTCCGTCATGAACCGCCATTGACCTACGCGGTATGTGGACGCGTAGTCGCCTTCGGCCGGTTCGGCCGTTCCTTGCAGGCGGCCGCCGGCGCGCGTGACTCGCAGCGGCACGTGGCAGAACTTGCCGCGCTCGTAATCGACGGTCTCGCCGTCGTCGTCGTACAAGTTGAAGACGCCCTCGTCGTGACCGTAGTGCCGGACTTCCAGCGTCATGGTCTCGCCCGGCTTGGGCGCGTGGTTGCGCGACTCCGCGAGCATCGGCACGATGCCGCCTTCCCGCACGAACATCGGGATGTCCGGCTGGTCGCCGCTGATCGGCAGGACCGTGTTCTCGCCGACGAACTTGCCGGTGTAGAAGTCGTACCATCGGCCCGAGGGGATGATCACGTCGCGTTTGTCCTCGCCGGCGAACAGCGGGGCGACCATGATCGAATCGCCCATGAGGTACTGGTCGCGAACGTCGCGGTTCAAGGCCTTCATGTACGGATTGGCCACGTCGTCGAGTTTGCCCTGCACGTAGGCGTCGTCGCCCTTGGGCAGGCAGCCGTCCAGCACCAGGGCGCGGAAGGGGGGTAGGCCCTCCGTCCGGTATCGGTCGAAGGCCGAGTAGAGGTACGGCATCAGCCGCATCCGCAGCTTCATCACTTCGCGCACTTCCTTTTCCACCTCGGGGAACGACCAGGGTAGCACCTGCCGGGACCACGCGTTGATCTGCGCCAGCGGCGACATGCAGACGGCCTGGATTCGCCGCAGCCATTCGCGCGGACTTTGCGCCCCCCGCGCCTCGGGCGTGAACAGCACGCCGATGAACCCGGCGTTAATCATGCCGGTGATGTACTGCCGATGCTCGTAGCAATCGTTGTAGATCACGTAGGGGTATTGCGCGCCGCCGGCATTGGACGCCCGCACCTGGCCGTACGTGCGCCGGCCTCGCCGACGGAAAATCTCGGTGGTCAGTTTCTGGAACAGCAGGCCGTACTGCTGGCGGAGCTGCACCGCCGTCAGCCCGGAGGGAAACTCCGCGTGGTCCGGCCACAGCCACGGGTCCAGGCCGTCGCACTCATCCAGCTTGTACCCGCTGAAGCCCAGCGACACGTGCTCGCGGTCGTGCTGCTCGGCCACCTCCTTGCACGCCGCCGGCAGCGCCAGGTCCGCGATCAGCCCGCCCCAACCCGCGTAGTAATTGCCCGAGTACGGCTTGATCTTTTCGCCCAGCGGACTGTTCGGATGCACCATGCAGTTTTCCCACAGGTTGACCTGCACGCCCATTTTCGACATCTTCTGGACGAACGCCTTGGGGTCCGGAAATCGCTTCCGGTTGAACTCGTACGTGGTGGGGTAGCTGCCGGTGTGCCAACCCGGCTCCAGCCCCAGCACGTCCAGCGGATAGTCGTGGGCCTCGAAGGCCTCGGTCTCGGCGACGACCTGCTCGGCCGTGTAGTCGATCGGCGTGCGGTGCCAGAACCCCAGGCCCCAGCGGGGCGGCAGGCAGCCGCCGCCGCAGAACATGTTGAACCGCCGCACCGCCTGGAGCATGGTGGGCCCGGCGAAGATGACCACCTGGGCCCCGGGGCCTGGAATCAGGACTTCCACGCGGCGGCTGATCGACACGCCGCGCCAGCGGGGGTCCGAGCCACGGTCGTACATCGGCGGGTGCGGCAGGGACGTCGGGTGTGTCGTGCCCGCGTACACCTTCACGCGCTCGGAGACGTTCACGAACACGCCGTACCCGCGATCCGAAACGTAGAACGGCACCGGCGCGTGCGAGTGGCCGTTGTCGTACATGCCGTAGTGGTCCACCTTCAACTCGCGAACGGTCTCCCGCTGATTGAGCGAGTCGAAGTTCAGGCCGACGCCGTACAGTTTCTCGGTCTCGTCCAGCGGCAGCGAGAGCACCAGGTTCGCGCCGACCCGACGGCAGGTGATCTCCGATTGCAAATTGCAAATTTCAGATTGCAGATTGGAGGAAGCGGCGAAGTTTCCGCTCTTACCAATTTGCAATTTGCAATCGGCAATCTGCAATTCTTCCGGTTTGACCAGCGGGACAAAGCCATCCTCGCCGGCCACCGCGATCCACACTCCGTCCGCCGCAGTTTTCCAATTCAACGTCATTTTTTCTGCCTTCCTGTTTGAAGATCGTTTCGTGCCGCACAATCATACTCATTGCCGGCCGCTTGTCGAGTGCCCCGCTCGTAGTGACGCCGTGAGGCGTTTCTTCGTTTGTAGTGACGCCGTGAGGCGTTTCTTCAGAATGCCCTGACGGGCACACTACGAACCAGTGGTGCCGTGAGGCGTTTCTTCGTTTGTAGTGACGCCGTGAGGCGTTTCTTCAGAATGCCCTGACGGGCACACTACGAACCAGTGGTGCCGTGAGGCGTTTCCTATGCATTTACGGGCATTCTGCATGCATTCGTAACCTATTGGAACGCGTTTGGAAGGCACTGGAACGGCCTGGCGGCTCCTTATAACGGGCAGGCGGCTCATTAGAACCTGTTGGGAAGCCATTAGAACCCCCTCACAAATCGACAAGTATCTGATACAAAGCGTGTTACAGTTCTTGAACCCCATGTTGCGCGATTTTTCATCATTTTTCAAGTTCCTTTCATGCCCGGCGGCGATGCGTTATGCCGAGTTCTCTTAGCGGGATTGCCCCGATTCACGGATCAAGAGGATTCGGAAGCAAGTCTTGCCCTGGAATCTGGTCAATCTTGTACCACTTACCGTACAAATCCAGACTTCCCACGCTGACCGTA
>CAZYDC010000081.1:0-13133 GCA_964646065.1 uncultured Planctomycetaceae bacterium
CCCATCCGTCGCCTGGAAGAACTTCCGCACGGCTGGGGCGTACTGATGGACGATCTGCTGGCCGGAGTCTACGCCAACGTCGCCGCTCAATTGTTGGCCAGAATCGTTATTCCTTAGCACTTTGCCAGCAGTTTTCGCCTGAGCTTGGCCGATCAAATGTGGATGGAACGAGTTATAAAAGGCCTTGCCAGATTCGGATGCTGAAGGCTTGGTGCGCATCCCGTCCCGTGATGATGTAGTGGAGGCCGCAACATGAGCGAGGAGACATCTGTGGTTGCGAACAAAACGGTCGGCGCCCCGGGCGCGGGCACGGATGCCTGCCGGACGCTGGCGGAGGCCTTTGCCTCCCTGGGACTCCATCGCCCGATGCGGCTGAACCGGTACCAGGCCGGCGACGAACTGACCTACGACGTAACGGGCGTGTCGCCGGCCGTCCGCGCCACGGTTCGTCTGAAGATCGAGAAGTTCGTCGGCGGGGGCTTTGCCGGACAAGTGTACCGCGCTACCGTCCTGGCCGTAGAAGGCCAGCCGATCGCCGGCTTGGATGTCGGCGGGACGTACGCCCTCAAGATCCTCCTGCCTCCTTCGCCCGGCAATACCCGCTTCCGGGACACCCTGTATGCCGTCGGCTTCCAGGGGCCGTTCTCGCTCCAGGTCAACCCCGCGGCCATGCGGGCGGGCGCCATCTGGCAGAAACTCATCCGCCGCGCCTCCGCCATCCGCTTCAGCGACGACGGCGCGGTCAAGGACATCCTTTGCACCTTCGTGGACGGCCGCCTGGGCAGTTGCGGCGAACTGAGCGAGTGGGTGGAGGGCCGCCAATGGCGGTTCGAAGTAGACGACCACATCGACTTGCGAGGCAAATACCTTCGCGGCAAACCTGTGGAGGTCGCACAACTCGGCTCGCCCGAGTACCTGGCTAAGCGGCGTTTTATGGCCGAGTTTGTGGCCATGCTGCACGAGATGGGCGCGCCCGAACTGGCCCGCCAGTACGAGTGGGGCACGTGCAAGAGCCAACCCAACGTCATGAAGCGCGACGGTATGGATGACGACCCCGCGGCGGGACTCACGGCCCTGGACTTTCGCGCCGGCCTGGCGCTCTTGCCGTTCCTGCCGATGAGCCCCGGCGACTTCCGGCTCATAGCCAAGGGCATCGCCCGCGGCAGCCTGGTGCAGTTCGACCGAGGCGACCTGGTCCGACTCGAAGCCTTCATGAACGCCCACTCCGACCGCTTCAAGGATCTCTGGCCGGCTTTGGGCGAATTGCAGCAGGTCGAGAAGGCCTATCGCGATTCGCTGCCGGATGTCACACACCATCACGTGCGACTCTTCTGCGACGGCCAGTTGTGGGGCTCGATCCTCGACGGGGCGGTCACCTCCTGGCGAATCCGCAATGTCACCGACGATGCGACCACCGCTGCGCTACGCCGCAGCCGGGCGCTGACCGTGGGCTTTGGCCTGCTGGGCCTGGTCGGCATGGTCTGCGTCCTGGCCGCCGCCTGCGTGCTGATCTTGGCCATCCTGCATCGCCATACCCAGCCCATCACGTTGCGGGTCGTGCTGGTTGCCCTGGTCTTCGCCGTCGTCGGGCCGCTGGCGGGCAAGTTGTTCCGCCGCGTGGCTGGGCGCGAGGACTACCGACGGCACTACGGGGCCGTGTTTTCCAGCCCAGGGTACTTCTACCGCGCTCTGCGCGGGCGGAGTATCGAGAAGGTCATGGCCTGGTACTGCGCCGGGCGGATGAGCGCGGATCGCGCCGTGCGCACGGCCGGCAGTCCGGGGCGATACCTGTTGCACTTGCCGCTGTCGTTCCTTCCGGCTGGGTTGCACCGCTTCCTGACCGACCGGGCGTACGCCGGCCAAGTCATGCGGAACGTGGCTCTGCGGCCGGTGCACCTGTACTTCAACGCCCAAGCTCGCGAGTCGTGGTTGCGCGACATGGTGGGCCAGGGGCGTCGGCGCGGCATGCTCTCGGCCGAAGACGCCGCGGAAATCGAAGGCCGTCTGCACGAACCGTTCATCCAGAAGTACCTCAAGAGCCTGGCCGTGCATGTCTGCCTGATGCCTGCGGGGCACGTGATCTCGGCGATCATCGGGCTGTGCGTGGCCCTGAAATACGGCAAGAGCCTGGGCGAGGGCCTGGTCATCGCCGGCGGGATCGTGGCATTCTTCCAGGTGACGCCGATCTCGCCCGGCTCGTGTCTGCGGGGTCTGTACGTGCTGTTCCTGGTTGTCAAGGAGCGGAATTTCAAGGATTACAACATCGCCGTGTTCCTTGCATTCTTCAAGTATGTCGGGTATCTGGCGTTTCCGATCCAGATGACCTCGCGTTATCCGACTCTGGCGCGGTTCATGGCCGCGCACTGGGCGACGGGGGCGGCCAACTACGTTCCCGTCTTTGGCGAGTACGGAGGGCTGCTGGAGCACGCGGTTTTCGACACCTTCTACAACCGGCCGCTGACGCTGCGGCGGCGGGCGGGCCTGCGAGCCCGGCGCCGCTCGGCGCTGCCTGCTCGCGTTTGGCACGCCGCCGTGCTGGCCGTGGTGGCCGCGGGCGTTCTGGTGGCTTTCCACAAAGTCGCCCACGCCGGGGCCGCTCCCACGCTGAGGCAAATGTGGTACCTGGTGCCCTGGCCCCTCCTGACGGCGGGGTACCTGACGGCCCTGTGGGCGGGCCGGACCAAGGGGAGCAAGCGGATCCTTCTGGGACTGCTGGTTGGACTGGCGACGGCCATGCTGTACTGCGGCTGGAGCGCGCTGGCCGGACCGGGAGCGTCGGCCGGTGCGGTTGGCTCGGTCGCGTGGCGGGAAGACTTGGGCCTGAACCTCCTGGGCAGCGGATTTATCTTCACCGTACTGACACTCTTGGGCGCCCTCGCCGAGGAACTCCATGTTTCCGACAAAGACTGCCGCCAGACCGGGGATTGAACCGAAAAGAGTGCCGCGGTGGGCACTGACGGACTGGTGCCTTTCGGTATTTACCGCCTGATCCTCGCGGCGGCGGTGCTGGCCTACCTGGCTTTCAATAAATAGCCCGGCCGCAAGAACACAGTCCGGCGGGCGTTTTTGTGTGTCAAAGCCTGCCAAAGCGACAACACGTAACCTGTTTGAACGCGCTGGGAAGCCACTGGAACCGGCGGGTGGCTCACCAGAACGCGCAGGCGGCTCATTAGAACCTGTTCGGAAGCCATTGGAACCCGCCTGCCAATCGATAAGTGTCTGACAATAGGTATGTTATCAATCCAAGACCGCGTATTCGCGCGTTTTTCGCGAGATTTCAAAGTGGCTCCGCTGTACCCGGATGGTTCGTCGAGCAGGTTTTTTTGAGCGGGATTACCGGATTAACAGATTAAGAGGATTCAGAAGAAGGCTTTCATCCTGTAATCCGGTCATCTTTGTAATCCCGATCTCCAGTCGGTTTGGAGTGGTGGCGCGGAATCAGTGATGACTGGGTGCCATGCCCAAGTCTGCGCGGGCATGTGCGCGCGGTTCGACCATGCCCACGCCGTGCGCACATGCCCGCGCAGACTTGGGCATGGCACCCGGCATGGCGCCCAGCAATTCGTCCGGCTATTCAGTTGTCAAATACCATCCGCAGGCCCTCATCGGCCTCGCGCGGGGCCGCCAACAAACAGCGCGACCCTATAGGCAAAACGTACGCGGAGGCGTTTTATTGCAGGCATTCCGCCGGCCGCGCGAACGCCAGGCCGTAAGGTCATGGCTGGCCGCGCCTAGCCGTCAGAAGTTTTATTTTATTTTTGTCCACGGCGAGACCCGTTTGTAGTGTGCCCGTCAGGGCATTCCGAAGAAACGCCTTACGGCGTCACTACGAACGCCTTACGGCGTCACTACGAACGCCTCTTGTGATTGCGCCTCCGGCGCGGTATCCTGTAGCGATTTTATTGACCTAATTCCGCGGAATTCCGCGTAACAAGGGCAGGCCTCGGGCCTGTCCCACGAACGACAGGACGATACCGATGCCCCGCAGGGACGATCTGCACACGATCATGCTGATAGGCTCCGGTCCGATTATCATCGGACAGGGATGCGAATTCGACTATTCCGGCACGCAGGCTTGCAAGGCCCTCCGCGAGGAGCACTACCGCATCGTGCTGATCAATTCCAACCCGGCCACCATTATGACCGACCCGGAGTTCGCCGACCGCACGTACATCGAGCCGATCACCCCGGAGGCGGTGGGCAAGATCATCGAGGCCGAGTCCAAGGGCCCGCATCGCATCGACGCGCTGCTGCCGACGCTGGGCGGGCAGACCGGCCTGAACACCGCGGTCGCGGTGGCCGACTCGGGCGTGCTGGACCGCTTCGGCGTCGAGATGATCGGGGCGACGCGAGAGGTCATCCACCGGGCCGAGGACCGCACCGAGTTCAAGAACATCTGCCTGGCCATCGGCCTGGACGTTCCGCGAAGCGGGATCGCCCACAACATGGAGCAGGCGCGGCAGGTGATGGCCGAGGTCGGACTGCCGGTATGCATTCGCCCCGCCTACACGCTGGGCGGCACGGGCGGCGGATTCGCGTTCAACAAGGAGGAGTTCGAGGTCATCGCCGCGCGCGGGCTGGAGTATTCGCCCATCAGCGAGGTGCTGATCGAGGAAAGCGTGCTGGGCTGGAAGGAATACGAGCTGGAAGTGATGCGCGACAAGAAGGACAACGTCGTGATCGTCTGCTCGATCGAGAACTTCGACCCGATGGGCGTGCATACCGGCGACAGCATCACGGTGGCCCCCGCGCAGACGCTGACGGACAAGGAATACCAGCTCATGCGCGACGCGGCCATCGCGATCATCCGCGCCATCGGCGTGGAGACCGGAGGCAGCAACATCCAGTTCGCGGTGGACCCCGACACGGGGCGGATGATCGTGGTCGAGATGAACCCGCGCGTCAGCCGCAGCTCGGCGCTGGCGTCCAAGGCGACCGGGTTCCCCATCGCCAAGATCGCCGCCAAGCTGGCCGTCGGATACACGCTGGACGAACTGCCCAACGACATCACGCGAGTGACCCCAGCCTGCTTCGAGCCGACAATCGACTATTGCGTGGTCAAAATTCCGCGCTGGACCTTCGAGAAATTCCCCGACGCCGACGAGACGCTCACCACGCAGATGAAGTCGGTCGGCGAGGCCATGTCCATCGGCAGAACGTTCAAGGAGGCCTTCCAGAAGGGCATCCGCTCGATGGAGGTCAAGCGTTTCGGCCTCGGCCTGGACGGCGTGGACAAGTGGTTGCGGGCCCAGCGAAACTCCGGGGTGCCTTCAGGGGTGCCATGCCCAAGTCCGCGCGGGCATGTCGGCGGAGCCCCCACGGATTCTCATGCCCGCGCAGACTTGGGCATGGCACCCGAAAAAGCACCCTCCGCGCCCGTGACCTCGACAGGGATGGTGCTGGAAGACATGGCCTTCCCCATCGAGATCGGCAAACTCCGGCGCAAGCTCGCCGTCCCCAGCCAAGGGCGAATCTACTACATCCGCTACGCGCTGAAGATGGGCTGGACCATCGAGCAGATTTACGAGCTGACCAAGATCGATAAATGGTTCCTGGCCAATATAAAGCAGTTGGTGGATTTTGAGGAGGAATTGTGGGCGGTTGATTCGCTGGAAAAAATCCCGGCCGGTTTGCTCGCTCGCGCCAAACAGTGGGGCTACAGCGATATCCAACTGTCCAAAGTCTGGGAAACGACTCCGCAGAAGATCCGGGAATTCCGAAAATCGCATGGTGTCGAACCGGTCTACAAACTCGTGGACACCTGCGCCGCCGAGTTCGAGGCCTACACGCCTTATTATTACAGCACCTATGAGACGCCGATCCGGGTAGTTGATCCGAACCCCGAATCCCGAACCCCGAATCCCGATTCCTCGCTCGTCGATGACGAAGTCCGCATCACCGACAAAAAGAAGATCATCATTCTTGGCGGCGGGCCCAACCGCATCGGCCAAGGCATTGAATTCGATTACTGCTGCGTCCACGCGGCTTTCGCCGCGCGCGAACTGGGTTTCGAGGCCGTCATGGTCAACTCCAACCCCGAGACCGTTTCGACCGACTACGACACCAGCGACATGCTCTTCTTCGAGCCGCTGACGCTGGAAGACACGCTGAATATTTGCGAGCGGCTGAATGGCGGGCCTCTTCAACGTAGCATGGGCGTCCCGCCCATGAGTCTCACGGGCGTCCCGCCCGTGTCTTCGCCGTTGAAAAGAAACAAAGACAAGGACAAAGACAAAGAAACAGCACACGGGCAAGATGCCCGTGAGACTCATGGGCGGGACGCCCATGCTACGGGGTTGCTGTACGGTGTGATAGTGCAGTTTGGCGGGCAGACGCCTTTGAACCTGGCCAAGGGGTTGCACGATGCCGGCGTGCCGATCATCGGCACCAGCGTGGATTCCATCGACATGGCCGAGGACCGCAAGCGGTTCGCGGCGGTGCTGGACGAACTCAAACTCAAAAGCCCCGAGAGCGGCACGGCGACGACCATTGAAGGGGCGCGCGAGGTCGCACAGCGGATCGGCTACCCGGTGCTGGTGCGGCCGAGCTACGTGCTGGGCGGGCGGGCGATGGAAATCGTCTCCGACCAGCAGCAACTCGACGTGTACATGGCCCGCGCGGTCGATGCCTCGACCGTCGGGCGCGACCACCCGATCCTCATCGACCGCTTTTTGGACAACGCCACCGAGGTGGACGTGGACTGCATTTCCGACTTCGGCCCGCGAGTCGACGGCACGGCCGAGGCGAAACCTCGCGCGGTCATTTGCGGCGTCATGGAGCACATCGAGGAGGCCGGCATTCACAGCGGCGACTCGGCGTGTTCGCTGCCGCCGTTCTCGCTGCCGGCGAAGATCGTCGCCGAGATCGAGCGCCAGACGCGGCGGATGGCCGAGCGGCTCCAGGTGCGCGGGCTGATGAACGTGCAGTTCGCCGTCAAAGACGGCGAGGTGTACATCCTGGAGGTCAACCCCCGCGCCAGCCGGACGGTGCCGTTCGTCTCCAAGGCGACCGGAGTGCCCTGGGCCAAGCTGGCCGCCAAGGTGATGGCCGGCAAGAGCCTGGCCGAACTGGGCGTGACCGAGGCTCCACGACCCAAGCACATTTCGGTGAAGGAGAGCGTCTTCCCGTTCACCAAGTTCCCGGGCGTGGACGTGATTCTGGGCCCGGAGATGCGGTCGACCGGCGAGGTGATGGGCGTGGACATGAGTTTCGGGATCGCGTTCGCCAAGAGCCAGATGGGTGCCGGGGTGAAACTGCCCACCAGCGGAACGCTGTTCATTTCCGTCAACGACGCCGACAAGCCCAAGCTGGCCAAGATCGTCAAGCGGCTGGGCGCGATGGGGTTCGACCTGGCGGCCACCGGCGGAACCGCGGACGTGATCGAGAAGGCCGGCGTGCATTGTCGCCGCATCAGCAAGTTGGACGAAGGCCGGCCCAACATCCGCGACATGGTCACCAACGGCGAGTGCAAGCTGATCTTCAACACGCCCACCGCGCGCGGACCGGCCACGGATGAAGGAAAAATCCGCGCGCTGGCCACGATCCACAACATCCCGTTGGTTACAACAATGACCGGCGCCGAGGCCGTCACCCGGGCCATCGAGGCGCTGCGACACGGCAGCGAAGGAAAGGGTTCGGCCAACGACGCGTGGACCGTTCGGCCGCTGCAGGAGTATTTCCCGAATAAGGCGTAGCCTAATGACGAAGTCTTTGCGTTGACTGGTTAACTGGTTGACTGGTTAACTGGTGGATTGGTTACGGCCAAAGGTGCGAACGAATTGATGAACCAGTCAACCAGTCAACGAATTAACCAGTTAACTAATTAACCGGAGTCTTACCGTGATCATCATTGAACCTCATATTCACATGTATTCCCGCACGACGGACGATTACCAGGCGATGTACGCCGCCGGCATCCGCGCGTGCGTGGAGCCTTCGCTCTGGCTGGGCGAGCTGCGGCGATACGCCGGGTCGTTCTGGGACTATTTTCGCGTCGTGCTGAATTACGAAACCGTGCGCGCCCGCCGATTCGGCATCGATCATTACGCGGCGCTGGCCGTCAGCCCCAAGGAGTGCGACGACGCCAAGCTGGTCGATGAAGTCCTGGCCGGCATGGGCGAATACTACGACCACGAGCGATGCGTCGCTGTCGGCGAGATCGGGTACAACCTGATTACCCCCAACGAAGAGTTGGCCTTCGAGAAGCACCTGGCCATCGCCAAGGCCCGCAACCTGCCGGCCATCATACACTCGCCGCACACCAACAAGCGAAAGGGCGTGCAGCGGATCATCGAGGTTCTGCGGGCCAACGGCATGGACTCGCCGCAGTCCATTATTGACCACAACACCGAGGACACCATCGAACTGTCGCATGCGACGAATTGCTATTGCGGCATGACGGTCTACCCGTATTCCAAGCTCTCGCCGCAGCGCGTCTCGGCCATGATCCGCCAGTACGGCAGCGAGCGGATCATCGTCAACGGCTCAGCCGACTGGGGCATCTCCAGCCCGGTGGCGCTGGCGACGACGGCGGAGTTTATGAAAAAGGACGGCCACGGGCCCGAGGCGATCCAGCGGCTGGTGTTCGACAACGCCATGAAGTTTTACAGCCAGACGCCGCGATGGAAACCCGACTTCAACATTCAGCCGCAAGACCCGAAGGAATTCCAAAGATGATTTCGGATTTCGGAATTCGGATTTCGGATTGCACCGGTTGCGGTTTGTCTTTCCGATCCACAATCCGCAATCCGCATTCCGCAATCCGCAATAGGGGTGCCGAATGACCGCGAGCGCCCAGCGAAACCCCTGGCTCCAACTGCTCCGCGTGCCCAATCTCTTCACGGTGCCGGGCGATCCGGTGGCCGGCTTTCTGCTGGTGATGATCGGCTGGATCACGGGGGCGACTCGGCATGAGTGGTCCCAGCTCACTTCGCCGCCGATCACCGGTTCGCCCACAGGGAACGGGGCTATAGACGAAAACACTATTTTGATTTTCATGCTTCTGGCGGCGTCGTCGGCGCTGCTGCTGTACTGCTCCGGCCTGCTGGCGAACGATTATTTCGACTTGGAGGAGGACCGGCGCGAGCGGCCCAGTCGGCCGCTGCCGTCGGGTCGCGTGCGGCCGCGGAGCGCGATGCTGGCGGCGCTGGTTTTGGCGCTGGGCGGGATCGGCGCGGCGTATTTCGCCGGCGGCAAATGGACCGCGATGACGGCGGCGATTCTCGCGGGCGTGATCTTCTTCTACGACGCGGTCGGCAAGCGAATCCCGGTTTTGGGTTCGATCGCAATGGGCGCCTGTCGCGGCCTAAGCGCGATGGTCGGCGCGGTAGCGGCCGCGGAAGGATGCCTGCATGATGTCTCTTTCCGAACGCTCCTTCCGGCAGTGGGTTTCGCCGTCGGCCTGACGCTGTACATCGCCGCCGTGACTTCGGTTTCCAAAAAGGAAACCGGCGCCGACCGCGTGGGCGCTCGGCGGTTCCTGCCGGTGGCCGCGATGTTCGCCTGGGTCGTCGCAACGGCCGCCGGCACGCTGTTCGCGATGGTCTGGTGGGTTCCCTCGGCCGTGCTGTTGATCCTGGCCTGCGGATGGTCGATCTCCTGCGCCGCGAGCCTCAAAGGCCGGGTCCAGCCCGGCGACGTGCAGCGAACCATCGGCAAACTCATCCGCGCGCTGCTGCTCATGCAGGCGGCGGTGATGATATTGTGGGGGTTCTGGTGGCCGGCGTTGGCCATCGCGGCGGCGCTGCTGATCTTCTGGCCGCTCAGCGCGATTCTCGGCAAACGGTTCTACGCAAGCTGATGCTTCGGGTGCCATGCCCAAGTCCGCGCGGGCATGTCTTTCCGTTCGACGGCAACAAGGCGCACACCGATAGACGCGGGTGTGACACCCGGCGAAAAAACAGCGAAGACATGCCCGCGCAGACTTGGGCATGGCACCCGGCATGGCGCGCGGCCTCTTCGCCGTTCAATTTGCAATATGCAATTTGCAATCTGCAATCTCTGTCGGGCTCGTGGTATGCTACTGGATAATGAAGAGGCTTCTGGTCATCCAGGTGGCGGCGCTCGGGCATGAATTGCTGCGGGAGAATGGTGCGCTGCAATGGCAGGGGCTCGAATTCGCCGCGTCCGAAAGCGTTTTCCCCGCGCTGACGTGTGTGGCCCAGGCGAGTTTTCGCACGGCGGCGGCGCCGGCCTCGCACGGCATGATCGCCAACGGGGTTTTCGACCGCCGGTTGAACAGGCCGATGTTCTGGGAGCAGTCCGCGCGGCTGGTGGAGGGACCGCGAATCTGGGAAGGCTTCCGCGATCGCGGCGGGCGAGTGGGCATGATGTTCTGGCAGCAGAGCCTGGGCGAGGCGGTGGACCTGATCCTTTCGCCCGCGCCGATCCACAAACATCACGGTGGAATGATCCAGGACTGTTACAGCCAGCCGCCGGGTCTGTACGCGCGGCTGTGCGAGCGGTTGGGCGGGGCGTTCAAGCTGCGTCAGTATTGGGGGCCATTGGCCTCGGCGAAGGTGGGCGATTGGATCGCCCGCGCCACGGCAGAGGTGATGGCGGATAGGCAACTCGCGCCGGAACTTCTGCTGACCTATTTGCCCAGCTTGGATTATGACCTTCAGCGGTTTGGCCCGCACCACGCCAAGAGTAAGGCCGCACTGAAGAAGACGCTCGCGCAACTTGGCGTGATGGTGCAGGCCGCGCGGCGCGAGGGCTACAAGACGGTGATTTTCGGCGACTACGCCATTGCCGACGTGTCGTCGGCGGTGTTCCCGAATCGCGCGCTCCTTGAGGCCGGCCTGATGAAAACGCGCGACGTGCGCGGCATGTTGTACCCGGACTTCCACGCGAGCCAGGCCTTCGCGATGGTCGATCACGAAATCGCGCATGTGTATGTTCCTAACCAGGCTGATCTGCCGTCGGTGCGAAAGGTTCTCGAATCGCTTCAGGGCGTGGGGCAGTTGCTGGAGGGAAAAAAGGGACAGGCACCGATTTCAAACGGCGAAATCGGAGCCAGTCCCCATTTTCCCAGTCCCGTGTTACACACCAACGCCGGCGAGTTTGTGATCGTCGCGAAGGAGGGTCACTGGTTTGCGTATCCCTGGTGGACCGACAATCGCCAGGCCCCGGACTTCGCCGGCCACGTGGACATCCACAGCAAGCCGGGGTATGATCCGTGCGAGCTTTTCTTTGGTTGGCCGCCGCCGTCGGTGAGCCAGGACGCGACGCGTATCCGAGGTTCGCACGGGCGCGTCGGACCCGGCCGCGAGGTCGCCTGGGCATCGACGCTGCCCTTGGGCGAAATCAAAACGATTGTAGATTTGGCGAAGGCGGTTTGTGAATTTCTGACGTGACCGATTTGGGATCCGACACGGAACAGGAAATTCTGGTTTAACAAGGATGGAGTGCAAATAATGGCGAACAACTTCACGACATGCTGCGCCGGAGAACACTTTGTCGCTTACAAACTTTCGGCTTTGGGCTATCTGGTAGCACTGACCAAGAGTGGATCTCCTTCTGTTGATTTAATGGTTTCATCACTTGATGGGCAGAAGACGGTGACTATTCAAGTCAAGACAGGGAATGCGCCACATACGACTTACAAAAGAAATCTTTCGAAGCAGCATTGGGCTTGGCGTGTGGGCGAAAAGGCAAAAGAAATTCACGGCGAATCGGTATTTTACGTTTTTGTAGACCTCAAAACGCAAAAAGAGACCTCGGCAAAACACGCGGACCAGCCAATGCCCGCTGTTTTCATTGTGCCTGCGCGTGTTGTGGCGACCCATTACCGTGCCTATCGGGAACAACCGAAGAAGAAACAGACGGGATTCTGGTTTGCCCTAGGGACGGAGGAGGCGGACTCATGGAAACCCGCAAACTGGAAAGATTACAATGAAGCTTTGGATTTGATTAAAAAACGCCTTGCCTAGCGATATAACGTGAGTTTGCATCTTAGCCCCGTAGGGGCGGTCGTTAGTAGCCCAGGGCGCCGCGAAGTCCCCTTAGGGACGTAGCAAGCCCTGGGGATTCGGTGTTGTTCTTTTAAGCCCCGTTAGGGGCGGTCGTGGGTCACGGTCGCCCCTACGGGGCTTTTCGGAAACATCGCCGCAATCCCAGGGCTTGCCGAAGCGGCAGCGCCCTGGGCTACTAACGGACGGCCCATACGGGCCTAAGAGAAGAGAATGGCGTTACAGTATTGGTAGTGGACAAAATGATTTCAAACGATAATCCAAACACGGAGTTTCCCTCCGACATGGTTCTCCAGAAGTTCTCGGTGCCGTACGAGTACCCGGTGTACTTCACCCGGCGGGTCTTCGACGGCGGCAATCCGCTGCTGGCCGACGTGATGGATCGCCTGGGCGAGAAGCGCCGCCACCGGGCGGCCGTGTATATCGACGCGGGCGTGGTCGCGGCGCATCCCCAATTGCTCGACGAGATCAAAGAATATTTTCACGCCCGGCCGGAATCGCTGGAGCTTTGCTCCGTGCCGGTCCTGGTTCCCGGGGGCGAGGCGGCCAAGGCCGGTTGGGCGGCCGTGCGGGACACCATGTGGACCATCGGCAACTTGCACCTGGACCGCCAGAGCTTCATCATCGCCGTCGGCGGCGGGGGGGTGCTGGACATGGTGGGCTTCGCCACGGCCATCGTGCATCGGGGCTTGCGGCTGATCCGCGTGCCGACGACCACGCTGTCGCAGAACGACGCGGGCGTGGGCGTCAAGAACGGCATGAACGAGCACGGGATGAAGAATTTCGTCGGCACGTTCGCGCCGCCGTTCGCGGTGCTGGACGACTTTTCGTTCCTGCCCACGCTGAGCCAGCGCGACTGGATTGGCGGGGTCGCCGAGGCCTTCAAGGTCGCCATCATCAAGGACGCCGAATTCTTTGAATTCCTCTGTGCCCAGGCCAAGGCCCTGCGCGACCGGCAGCAGGGGCCGATGGAGGAACTGGTCCGCCGATGCGCCGTGATGCATCTGGAGCACATTCGTGGCGGAGGCGACCCGTTCGAGTTCGGCTCGGCTCGGCCGCTGGATTTCGGCCACTGGGCGGCGCACAAACTCGAGGTGATGACCGGTTTCGGCATCGGGCACGGACAGGCGGTGGCCGTCGGCATCGCGTTGGACTCGTTCATCG
>CAZYDC010000082.1:0-13069 GCA_964646065.1 uncultured Planctomycetaceae bacterium
GATCTGGCAGCCGATCGCGTGCAGTCGCGTCTCGACCGGCAGCGGCACCCCGAACGCCGGGATGATGACGACGTCTTCCGGCCGGACCAGTCGCTCGAGGCCGGCCAGCTCCTCGCGCCCCAGCACCCGCACGCCGCGGTCCTGAAAATGCCGATTGACCCACGGATTGTGAATAATCTGGCCGAGCAGGAACAGCCGCCGCCCTTGCCGCGCGTGTTCGAGCACGGCCTGGTCCAGCAGGGTCAGGGCGCGCTGCACGCCCCGGCAGAATCCGAACACCTTGGGCAGCAGGATCTGCCCGCCGGGCAGTTCCAGCACGTTGCCGGCCTCGCGGATGCGGTCCACGATCGGGCTGGTGAATCCGACTCCCATGCCGGCGTCGCTTGGTTTTTCGGGTTGAGGCACGGGAGACATTTTACCTCCGACGATCGCGCCAAAGAAGGGGCAAGCGTTGGGCCATGTCAGGCGCCATTCCGGGTGCCATGCCCAAGTCTGCGCGGGCATGGGGATACGGGATGGACCTGTACGGCCATGCGGATCGGACATGCCCGCGCAGACTTGGGCATGGCACCCATTGCGCCGCGCTACGGTTGCGTTGCGGGGTTGGGTTGGTCCGGGCGGAGTTCGTAGACGTCGTAGGCGGCATCGTCCATGACGTGGGTGCAGACGAGCTTGCAGGCGGGCCGGAACGGTTCCATGCAGGCGGGCCAATGGAAGTCTTTGTGTCGCCACCAGCGTGGCGCGACGACGAATCGCGGCGGGTGCAGAGCGAGGTCATGCTCCAGGTCGGCACTGGCCTGGGGCAGGCGGAGGAAAAAACCGTTGAACCAGCGGCTGGGGCTTGGGCGGTCGGACCAGGCGAGGATTTGCTCGGAACCGCCCTCGTCGCTGAGGTCCAGCACGTAATCGTTCGGGTTCGAACGGTCGCGGACGCACAGGCCTACCTCGCGATCCAGATCCCTGCCGGGGCCTTGCACGGCCTTGTGAAACATCGTCAGCGGAAACCACGCGATCGCAATCGCGAGCATCAGCGCGGGGAAAAGGATCTGTAGGGCGTGCTGTTCGTCTGCGCGTCTTATTGCGCGGCGGCCATCCCTGGCCGCCGCGTCCGGAGGTGGCGGCCAGGGATGGCCGCCACCCATGACGAAGGAAATCCTCTCCACTGCCGCGGCCAAACCCAGGCCGCCGATCAGGGCCAGGACGGGGATGATCTGTTTGATCTGGTGGCCGTACCAGTATCCGCTGAGGGCCGAGCCGGCGAACTCCATCGCCAGCCAGACGGTCATGGCGATCACCGGCAGGCCGCCTGCTCGCAAGGTTTTGGACCGCCGAACGAAGGCGGCCAGGGGCAGGTAGAACAGCACCAGCGATGTCTGGCACCAGGTGTGGAAGGTCTTGGCCAGGCGGCCGGCGACCGAGGGGTTGCCCGTCCCCGGCAAACTCGGCAGCACCCAGGTGCCGAACCAGTAATCCTTGAAATCGACGCCGCACGCGAGCACCGGCAGCAGGAAGGCGGCGACGCCGGCCAGCACGCCCGCGCCGACGGCCGCGATGTCCCAGGCGATGGCCCGCCAACGGGAACGCGTCAACCGCCCGTCGCGATGCGCCAGGGATAGGTACACCGCGCCCCAGGCGGGGAGGCTGAACAAGGCCGTCTGCTTGAAACTGATGGCGCAACCGAGCAAGACGCCCGCGAGGAAAAAACAGCCTCGACCAGGGGGCGAATACTGATGACCCGAGGTTTGCTTTGTTGAAGGTTCTACTGCGCCGACAGGCAAGCCGATATTATGTCCAGCTTGATTTTCGGCGTTGGTGGTGTTGCCCAGCGGACTATTGACGCTTGCGCCGCACCTGGGATCGGCGTGGGACCGGAAGAGTATCAGGAATGCAAAAATGGTTGGAAGGACCATGAAGGATTCGGTCTGGGCGGCGTTGGGGCCGTCGAGGGCTTCCCAGCCCATGGCCAGGCCGAACATCAGGGCGGCTAGCAGGCCGGCTTGGCGGCTGTGAAGCCTTCGCCCCAATAGGTAGATGCCGCCGGTGGCGGCGATAAGGCTTAGCACCCCCATCAGCCGAGGCAGCCAGACCCCCGGCCCAACCAGCGCGTAGGAAAGAGCGAACACCATGAAAATGCCCGGCGGCTTGTTGTCCATGGTGGCTTTGTAGACCGGCAGGCCGTGATCCCACATCCGCCCCATGTAGCTCCAGACGCCCTCGTCCACCCCCATGTGCCGGGCGAACGTCACCACAACCAATATGGCCCCGACCGATACCAGGAGCAGGGCGGGCGGTAATGCCCCCATCCAGCGCCGAGATCGATCCATGCGATTCTGTCCTTTTAGGCCCGAATTCGAACTTTGCAGGCTTGGCGGATTATACCCATCCGCCGGCGCTCTGTCACTTGTGAAACCATTAACAAGGGTGGCATGGCGACGTTGTTTGTCGCCATGTGATGTTCGCAAAACCCAGACATGGCGACAAACAACGTCGCCATGCCACCCTCCTTGCCACCCTTATTGTCAAAATGATAATTTTCTTGACCGTTTTCCAAAAATTAAGGTATGATGAATTTTCTAATGAGCCGCCAAGCGGCTCGCAGCGTACTTATTCAGGAAGCGACGGCCGAGGCAACGACAAGCAGGCCGTCGGCAAGCGGCGATCAGTGCCGATTTTCGGCATGAGTTGACGGTGTCGCGCCCCCGATGGGGTGTTTGCCAGCGACGCCAGTCCAGCCGGATCGCCGATTATTCGGTTCGTCAATGACGGATCGGGGCCTTCGGGTCATAGAGATTCACATGAGCCATCGTCGTAAAACTGTTGAAATGCGGATGATTGTAGAGGTTTCGGGCCTCGCCAATGGCGATGCCGATGTCGGGTCCCTGTACTCCAGCGGTCGCGATGGGCGGCCCGGAGCGGCACCCCCGGCCGCGTGATCTCTTCTGTCTCTTCTATGGCTTTTGATGGACCTCCGGCCTGGGCTCCTTGCCACGCGGGCGCAGTGTAATGCGCCCCAAGCCTGCTTGTTCTAATCAATTTCCCTCGGCGGAACCTCCCTGTGAATTCCGGAAAGGGACCGTATGGATCCGTTGAACGTGGTTCTCCTGGTGGTCGTTGTTCTGCTGGTGGCGGCTATCGCCGTGATCTACCTCGTCATGAAGCGCCAGGGGGACACCAAGAATCGGACGATCGAGGCCGAACTGTCTGCCCGCCGCTCCGCTGCCGAGTCCGAGGCGCAGAAAATCGTCGCCCAGGCCGAGGCCCAGGCCAAGAGCGAACTCCTGCGACTCCGTCAGAAGCAGGACGCCGAAACCGAAACCATGAGGCAGGACCTCCGGGCCGAGGAAAAACGACTGGCCAAACGCGAGGACCTCGTCGATCAGAAGCTCGAAAGCCTCAACGCCAAGGAACGCATGGTGGACGTGGCCGAAAAGGCCCTTGTCGAACGCGAAAAGGGCCTGGCCGCCAAGGACCGCCAACTCAACGACCTGATCGCCCAGCAGAAATCCCAACTCCTGAAAGTGGCCAATCTTTCGATGGAGGAGGCCCGCACGCTGCTGTTGAGCAAGATCGAGAAGGACATGGAGAAGGAAACCTCCGCCCTGATCGAGCGGAAGCTGGAGGAGGCCCGCGAGACGGCCGACACGGAGGCCCGCGAGATCATCATCACATCCATCCAGCGATACGCCGCCGACCACACCGCCGATTCGACGGTCTCGACGGTGGACATCCCCTCGGACGACATGAAGGGCCGCGTGATCGGGCGCGAGGGGCGGAACATCCGGGCCTTCGAGAAGGCCACCGGGGTGGACGTGATCGTGGACGACACGCCCGGAGTGGTGGTGGTCAGCGCGTTCGACCCGGTTCGGCGCGAGGTGGCGAGGCGAAGCCTGGAGAAGCTGATCCAGGACGGGCGAATCCACCCGACGCGAATCGAGGAAATCGTCGCGGCCACCGAGAAGGACGTGACCAAGCAGATTTTCGAGTACGGCAAGCAGGCAATGGTGGAGTGCAACGTGCGGTCGATGCACAGCAAGCTGATCCCGCTGATTGGGCGGCTGCACTTCCGCACCAGCTACGGGCAGAACGTGCTGAAGCACTGCCTGGAGGTGGCGTATCTTTCGCAGATGATCGCCGAGGAGCTGGGCCTCAACGGCCAGACCGCCCGGCGGTGCGGGCTGTTGCACGACATCGGCAAGGCGGTCGACCACGAGGTGGAAGGCAGCCATCCGAACATCGGGGCCGACCTGTGCAAGCGGTACGGCGAGAAGGAAGAAGTCATCAACGCGGTCGCCGGACACCACGGCGACATCGAGGTGACCAGCCTGTACACGCCGATCGTGTCTGCCGCCGACGCCATATCGGCCAGCCGCCCCGGCGCCCGCCGCGAGAGCCTGGAACGATACGTCCAGCGGCTCACGAAGCTGGAGGAAATCGCGACCTCCTTCGAGGGCGTCAAGCAGGCCTACGCGATCCAGGCCGGACGCGAAGTCCGCGTGATCGTGGACGCCGAGAACGTGGACGACAAACTGTCCGCCAAGCTCGCCCGCGACATCGCCAAGCGAGTCGAGGACGAAATGGAATACCCCGGCGAAGTCAAAGTCACGCTCGTCCGCGAAGTGCGCTGCGTGGAATACGCACGGTAGGAATTGACGATTTACGATTGACGATTGACGATTGGAAGAACACGGCCTGGTCACTTCAGTGACCCAGGCGAAAGACGAGAAGGCAGTCACCCGGCCCGGAGAAATCCGGGGCGGTTTTGTATCCTTGTGCAATTGCTGACGAGGGAGTAATGTGGCTCTTAAGGGTGAATTATGGAAAAGCGATACCAGGTATTTGTCAGTTCCACTTACGAGGATCTCGGGCAACACCGTCGAACAGTGATAGAACAACTCATGAATTTTGATGCCTTTCCGATAGGCATGGAACTATTCCCAGCTTCCGACAATGACGCGTGGACCTTCATTAAAAGGGCGATTTCGGAATCAGACTATTATTTCGTCATTATCGGCGGTAAGTACGGTTCAGTTGACGCTGACGGGATTAGCTATACCGAAAAAGAATACGACTATGCGGCTGAAATTGGAAAGCCAATCGCGGCGTTCCTGCACGCCAGCCCTGGCGACATCGCTAGCAAAGACTGCGAGAATGACCCCGAAAAATTGAAAAGGCTCGACGCGTTTCGAGATAAGGCAAAGAAAAAGTTGTGCAAGTTCTGGTCTGCCCCTGAGGAACTTACCTTGGGCGTTCTCCAATCCTTCCACCACATGGTTAAGACATTTCCTTCAGGTGGGTGGACGAGGGCAGAGAACGTAAAAACGGGGGCCGATGCAGAAGTCCTGAGCAGCCTGGAGAGGCGCGTCATGGAACTAGAGCGGGAAAACGGCAACCTTCAACAGCAGCTAACAGTTCAATCTGCCAATAAAACGACCGAGAAAAAGCCAAGGATTGTGCTGGAGTATCCTCAATTCTTGAGAAGGGTTCAAATTGAATGGGAAGTTGAAGAGAAGGCCAGTCCCAAGAGAGATTATAACCTAAAAGGGGTGCGTAAGATGTTTGGCGAAATGATGGATCAGCTTCTTGGTTTTCTTTTGGAAGTTGACCAGAGTCGCCACCCTTTGGTTTCAATGATCGGGCGGGAGGCTATGACGAAAATTAATGATGTCCGGCACGGTTACCCACAAACGGCAGAGGATCCTATCTTCTGGCAGAGCGCAAAACTGATAATCCAACAACTGAATCATCTGGGGTCCATCATAGAGAAAGAAAAGTGGGAATCCGAATAGATTGTGCTGAGAAACCCATGGATAAATACGAAATCATCCTCTACTGGTCCGACGAAGACGCCGCCTTCATTGCCGAGGTTCCGGAACTCCCTGGGTGCATGGCGCACGGGAACACGCACGAAGAGGCGCTGGCCAGCGTGCGTGAGGCCATGAGCTTGTGGATTCAGACGGCGACGGAGTTTGGCGACCCCGTTCCCAAACCCAAAGGCCGGGGCCTGATGCTCGCCTGACGATCCTGCGAAGTATTTTCAAGGCCCTGTTACAACGCACACGCCAAACAGCAAGCTCATGTCGGGATCAAGCTTGCTGTTTGGCGTGTACTCCGATTCCATGAACGATATTCCCCATCGCCACAATCCTTGCCACCATTCTCCAGCCGCCCCCATACTCGGCGCTCCCGTCGGGGAAAGTCGCTACGTCTGATCCAATTTGCGCGTGATGGTGATGGCCCGGTGGCCGTTGTACTGGCCTAGTTGCCCGGCGAAGCGGGGCACGCCGTTGACGGTGACGATGACCTCGCCGCCGGCGGAGACGTCGGTCACCAGCAGGTCGCCCTTGGCGAGATTGGAAAGGTCCTTGACGTAGCGTCCGGTTTCCTGGATGGCGGCAACAAGCCTGACGGTGTCGGCGGCCGGTGCGGAATCGATCAAGGGTGGCATGGCGACGTTGTTTGTCGCCATGTCGGGTGGCACCCCCAAGTCTGCTTGGGGGTGTCCGGGATGACGCCCGCAACCAAAGCCACCCCCAAGCGGACTTGGGGGTGCCACCATGGCGACAAACAACGTCGCCATGCCACCAAGGAGCAGCCGCAACAGGCCGATGCATTCTCCAAGTTCGACGCGAAACGACAGGTCCAGAAATTTCTCATCCTGCATCGCGGGGCGGCCATCCGGTCCTTCTGGGTGACGGCCATCCCCACCTTCTGCGCGGTGGCCATCCTTGGCCGCCGTGTCCGGGAATTCCAGTTTCACCGGCCAGGCCGCCATCGCCTCGTTAAAGCTTGCGACGAGCCGTTCGACCACCGGCCCAAGGAGTTGGCGATCCACCGCGGTCAATCCTTGCCGGCGATGCCCCAGCGGTTGCGGGGATCCGCCCAGGACCAGGTCGATCATCGCGTCGGCCAGCGAGGGCGAAAGTTCCAGGCACGCCGGCCCGGTGGCCGCTTTGCCCGACGCGGAAAATTCAAATCGGCAGGAGGGTTCCGCCAGTCGCAGTTCGTCGGGGCTCGCCCATCGGGGCGGCTGGGCCTGGGTTTGAGCGGATGTGTGCAGCGCCTCGTCCAGCCCCGAGCACAGGCGGCGGGCAAGTTCCGCCGTCAATGCCGACAAGGCGGGCGAAGCGGGGCAATGATTGACTTCCATGTCCGTCATCCCCGGCGATTCTATACTTGGGGCGAAGGAAGTCGCAAAGAAAAACGTAGAGCGTGGAGCGTAGGGCGTGGGGCGTAAAAGCAAAGACAACAACAAAAGCGGAAGACTTTTCGCCCGGCGCCATGCGATTTTCTTCTCTTCGCTGTTACGCTCCACGCTCTACGCCTTACGCTCCACGCTCTTACCGGATGCTCCTGGCCGCGGCGGCTTGCCAGGCCTGGTACATCTGATCGCGGTCCCATTTGTAGCATTCCTGCAGGGCGTCGGCCTCTGACTTGCCCTGCTTGATGAGCGTCAGGAATTTCAGGAACCCCTTGCGGTTCTTGGCCAGCAGGAACTGCACCCAGCTCTGGGCGATGCCGTAGTCGAACTGCCCCAGCCGCACGCCGTCAAAGACCTTCTTGGCGTCCATCTGCCCCTTGAGAGCTACCCGCGTGGCGTCTTTGAGGCGGGTTTTCAGGCGGCTGGAGGCCACCAGCGAGTCGGCCATCGCGTCGGCGATTCCTTCGTTCACCCAGGTCGGAATCTGCCTGTCGCTGACGTACCGGGACAAGAATCCGTGCGTGCCCTCGTGCGTCAGCGTGAGCCTGTAGGCCTCGATGTCCCCCTTGGACGTGGGCATGTTCATGACCAGGTAGGCCCAGTTCGAGCAATAGTGGCAATACCCCGCCGCCGCCGCCATGTGCGGGTCTATGTGGTCCACTTTCGTGACGAAATCCGTGAACTGCTCCTGGCTGGTGAGCATGAACACCCCGCACTTGCCCACCCAGACCGTTTCGTCTTTGCCCACGTCGAAGGCCCGGCTGAGCATACTGTACAACTGCTCCATGCTTTGCCGGATGCTGTTGTCCTGCGCGGGCGGGAACCAACTGTAGATGGTGAAATGGGGCGATTCGACCATGTGCATTCCCGTGCTCAGACTGGAAACGGTTTGGGACTTCGCGGCCAGGTTCTTGATCGTCTGGCTGGCGATGGCGACCTGCGGCTCGCTGGGCACCGCGTAATTCGACGCCTTTGCGGGCTTGCTGGTGGAACTTTTGACCGGTTGCGTGGTGGCCGTGACGCCGGTGCCGTCGCCCGGGGCGACCCTCTGCTGCGCAAAGGCCGCACCGATTAGGGTGGCTACCGCAAACGCCGCCGCGAGAAATGCACGCTTCATATAGGATCCTCTTATTCTTTGCCCTGATCAGCATACCCTTTGGGCGAGGGGGTCTTCAAGTTCAATCCGCCAGTCGGGTGCCATGCCCAAGTCTGCGCGGGCATGTGCGCACCGCGTGGAAGACATGCCCGCGCAGACTTGGGCATGGCACCCCACTCGAGTTTACGTTTTCTCAATCTCCACGTCCTTGCCGAACTGCCGGAGCATCTCGATCTTGTCGCCGGACATGCTCGCCTCGATCTGCGTGGTGGCCTCGTCGTAGGTCTGCGTTTCCACCTTGGCGTGCTGGGCCAAAAAGCCCATGAGCTTTCCGTTGCGGAAATTCGCCCGCAACCGCACGCGCACGTTTCGCCCGCCGGATCGTTTGAGGACCTCCTCCAGCAGCTTCTGGGCCCCGTTGCCCGAAAGCGCGGAAACGAAAACCGAGCCCGGATACTTCTTTTCCAGCAGAGTAAAAAGCGTCGGGTCCTTGATCTGGTCGGTCTTGTTGAGCACCAGCAGCACCTTGCCGCGGTCGCAGCCGAGTTGTTCGAGCACCTCGTCGACGGCCGCGATCTGATGCTCGACGCGCTCGTGCGAGGCGTCGGCGACGTGCAGCAGCAGGTTGCCGTGAATGGCCTCCTCCAGCGTGGCCCGGAAGCTGGCCACCAGGTGGTGGGGCAGGTTGGCCACGAACCCGACCGTGTCGGACAGCAGCACGCTCTGGCCTTCGCCCATGTTCCAGCGGCGGGTCTTGGTGTCCAGCGTGGCGAAGAGCTTGTCGGCGACGTAGGTGTCCGCGCCGGTCAGCAGGTTCATCAAGGTGCTCTTGCCCGCGTTGGTGTAGCCGACCAGGCAAACGCTGAAAACATCCTTGCGGCTGGTGACCTCGCGCAGCTTGCGGCGGTCGATCTCCTCGATCTCTTTCTTGAGCGCGGTGATTCGCTTCTGCACCAGCCGGCGGTCGATTTCGAGCTGCTTTTCGCCCGGCCCGCGCGTGCCGATTCCGCCCACCGCCGCCGCCGCCGAGGACGCTCCGCCGGCCAATCGCTCCAAGTGGCTCCACATGTGGTGCAGCCGCGGGTAGGTGTATTCGAGCTGCGCCAGCTCCACCTGGAGGCGGCTCTCCGCCGTCTGCGCGTGCGCCGCGAAAATGTCCAAAATCAGCTCGCTGCGGTCGAGCACCTTTCTGCCGGTGATCTTTTCCAGGTCGCGAATCTGGTTGGGGTGCAGGTCGTTGTCGAAGATGATCGTGCTGACGTCGTTCTGCTCGCAGCGCGCGGCGATCTCCTCGGCCTTGCCCGTGCCCACGTACAGCGCCCCGTTGATCCCATGCCGGTTGGCGATCATCTCATCGACGACCTTGGCCCCTGCCGTCTTGACCAGACTCCGCAACTCCCCCAGCGGGTCATGCGGATCGACATTGGACCTGGGCAAAATCACGCCCACCAGAAGGGCGCGCTCCATCTGTACCGACAATTCCGTGCGTTTAGGTTCTGTCATTATTTGATTTGTAGACCTCAAACTGTTCTTCAATTGGTAGGGTGTGCGACTCGTCTGCGAGTTGCACACGGAGTCTTCGCCGTGGGCGTTGCTGGACAATAACAGTCTTCCGTGGTCCCGGATTGCGTGTGCAGGCCGAAGACGGCCTGCACACCCTACGCGACCGGTTTCTTGCGGGCTTGCCGGAACTGTCGGCCGGGCTTTGCGCCAGCGGACGACTGCTGGGCAAGATCAAGGATGGTCGTCAGGGCCTTCTCCACCGGCAAGTCCTTCACATCGCTATAAATGGCTTCCTTCCACGCCCAAACATCACGCAGGGCCTTGGAAACATTTCGATCAGTCCGCTTCATCTTCCACCTCCAATGGCGACGTCAAACGCACGGTATGCCGGTATCCAGCCTCGACACTCACGGCCATCAAACGCATTTCCTTGTTCACGTTCGCCAAATGCTTGAAGTTCCACGACAACAGAATGTCCATTCCGCATACAACGGCAAAGGCCACGTGCAACGCGTCTTCCATCTTCCCAGGCGGAATCACGCCGCGCGCCAGGAACAGCCCGGCCAGCCGCTCCACTTCATTTCTACGATCCATCGGGAGAACCTGGATCGAGTATCTGTGGATCGCCGCCAGCAATTCCCGCCGGTGAACCGGGTCAGGATCTTTGCTGATTTCCAGTCGAACCACATCGGAAACAAACAAATCATATCGTGACGCGTGCAAAGAAAAGAATTCTTCCGTCGCCTTCCTGAAGTCCGGAACGTCCTGGGCAAACAAGAAATTGATGACGGAGGTGTCCAAATAAATTTTAAGCTTCCGCATAACGAGTTATTCTAGCATGGAGGTCGCGGAATTGCTGATCGGAAATTGCACACCGAACAGCACCCATGAAATCGGGTTTCGGGATTCGGGATTCGGGCATCGGAAAAGCGGGGACTGAGACCGATTTCGGCTGTTTGAAATCGGTGTCTGTCCCCGATTTTACGGGGAACCGGGTTTCGGGATTCGGAAAAAACTGACGGCCTGGTCACTTCAGTGACCCAGGCCCCCGGAGGTCGTGGTGCGTCTTGCGCCTGGTTCACTGAAGTGACCAGGCCGTTTCGTCTCTTCGTAGTGTGTCTTGGTTTTGTCTTCGCTGTCTCACCCTTCGCCCCTCGCTCCATGTCCTTCGACCCTGATTTCCTTGAACGACCCCGTCGCGAGCATTCCCAGGAGTCAGCGGAGCAACTTCCACCGTCCTTGGACGCCTGAAATTCTTCCTGTTTCGGCATTTGACACCCCCAGGTACGGTGGTATACTGCGCCAAGCAAGTCAAAGCCGCGCCGGGGAACGGCGTGGGGCCTCCCGAATTGGAATGGATAGTCGGTAGATGGTATCAGGGTGTGCGCCCCGTCTGCGAGTTGCACACGGAATCTTCGCCGCGGCCGTTACCCGTCAATAACATTTTCCCGTGTTTCAGGATTCCGTGGGTCCAGGCAGGCGTCCTACCTTTTGCGCGGCGGCCATCCCTGGCCGCCGCGTCGCTGTCGTCGCACGTGGCGACAGCGAGGCAGACAGAACACGCCTGTAGCGAGGCGAGCCGCGTTTGTAGTGACGCCGTAAGGCGTTTCCGGAACGCCCTCACGGGCGCACTGCAAACGAAGAGCGGACGCGGCGGCCAGGGATGGCCGCCGCGCAAAAGGTGGAAACTCCATTTTCGCCGGGCGTAACCTTGATTTGAACTACCCCGGAAATCGGGGACAGACACCGATTCCGAAGACGGAATCGGTCTCAGTCCCCGATTTCCAGTCCCCGATTTCCAGTCCCCGATTTTCGCGATTATAACGGTCATTTCTCCACCAGGACCGCAGCGCGGACGTAGTCGGCAATGCCGCGAAAGCCCTTGCTGCGGCTGCGCGATTCGAGGACGGCCTTTTCCTCCGGCGTCAGCCGCAGGTTCACCTGTTCGGAGCGGACGTTCTGGCGGGCCGGTATAGGGGGTTTGTCGCCGTCTTGGAGCATCGAGGCGACGCCGGCAAGGAGACTTTTTCGGGTCTCCTCCATGCACCGCTCGACGGTCTTTCCGACGCCGATGGCCTCGGGATACTCCAGCGCATGGCCGACCCATTCGCCTTCCTCGCGGCGCATCACGATGTCATAGGCGTCCACGAGCCGCCGGGCGGCCGCCAGAACCTCCTTGCCGAACGGACCTGATTTCACATGTGTCTTTGCCATGGTTACGCCTCCAACTTCTTGATCATCCGCACGTAGGCCGGATGGACCTTGCCATGATGCACCGGAATCGGCAAGCTTCGAGCGCCCGGCTTCTTGAAGATGTGATGCGAGCCGGCGACATGGTGCAGAACGTAGCCCCTGGCTTCGAGCATCTTCCTGACCTCGGCGAATCGTATTTCGCTTGCCATGATCAAAGTATAGTCTACGGTAGCGAAGGAGCCAAGGGGAATTGTTCGATTTCCTGTGAGACTTCACCCCCCCCCAGTGTAGGGTGCCCGACTCGTCTGCGAGTTGCACACGGAATCTTCCCCGTGGCCGTTAGCCGTCAATAACATTTTCCCGCGTTCCAGGATTCCGTGTGCGGAATCTTCGCGGCAACGACAATCCGTTGCGGCGGACCGCGAAGATTCTGCACACCCTGCTCGGCTTTTTAAGCCCGTAGGGCTGTTCGTTAGTAGCCCAGGGCGCCGCCGTTTCGGCAAGCCCTGGGAATGCGGTGTCTTTTCCGCCAAGCCCCGTAGGGGGCGGTCGTGCCACGGACGCCCCATACGGGGCTCAAGACAAACCTTGCTCTAACAGCCCGTTGAAAAAGTAGCATGGGCATCTTGCCCATGAGTCTCACGGGCGTCCCGCCCGTGCAAATGCCCAAGAACATGGGCAAGATGCCCATGCGACTCATGGGCGAGACGCCCATGCTACGCCGGATGGCCTTTTTCAACGGGCTGCTAACCCCAGGGCTCCGCTCGAAGACTCTCTCCGCCCTGGGCTACTAACGACCGGCCCCTACGGGCCTAAGAAACAACCACCTCGGTCGTGGACCCACCTGTGATCTCCTCCGGGAAAAATAAAAAAGATTTTGAACGGCTAGACACGGCTAGCCATGATGTTATATCGCCACTAACTTATCGTACTATATGATTTTGTTGACAACAGACAACCTCATGGTATAATGACGGGGCGTCCGATAGGGACGGCTCGCGTGGGCTTGATGTAAGCCTGCGGTAGTTATTTGACATCTGAATATGAGCGGCCGGAAGAGACATTGGCGATTGCCGATT
>CAZYDC010000083.1:0-13066 GCA_964646065.1 uncultured Planctomycetaceae bacterium
CAAGTCATTGCATCAAAAGGTGTTCCGGCTTATCTTCATGCCATTCGGGACTGTCACCTGGTTTTCAGTGAAAAACATGGTGACTGTCCCTAGGTTTTCAAACCTCATTCGCGACATTCGCGTTGATCTGTTGTTGCGTAATCGGCCCTGATTCTTACAATAGGGGTTGTAAGGAATGAGGATGTACTTGTGCCGACGTTGACGGATTATCTTGACGCGGGGGCTTTGCAGAGGCTCCAGGACACATTCACCGCCGTGGCTCAGGCGCCGGTGCGGATTTGCGATGCGCAGGGCCAGCCCCTGACGGCGGCGCCCAGCGTGTTTGAGCCGCGGAAGCTGCCCGAGATGACCCGCCGCGCCAAGCAGATCGAAAAACTCACCGCGACGCGGCCGCTCCAGGGCGTGCCGGTGTTCATCGAGGAAACGCTGGCCGGGCAGATCGTCATGGAGGGCGGCACGACCAGCGACGTCGAACGAACGTGGCTGCTGAACCTGATGGCCGCCATGGTCGGCGGGCTCTACGGCCGCGAAAAGCAGCTCCGCAGCCGCGTGGACCACCTGGCGACGCTGTATCGCCTGACCTCGGAATTCAGCGGGCAGCGCGACCTGCAGTCGGTGCTGGACATTGTCGCCCGCACCGTCGTGGAGGTGATGAAGGCCAAGGGCAGCATCATTCGCCTGCTGACCGACGACCGCCGCGAGCTGGTCATAAAGGCCGTGCATAATGTCTCGCCCGAGTACCTCAGCAAGGGCCCGGTTCTCCTGAACGACAGCGTGATCGACCGCGAGGCCTTCGACACCGGCAAGCCGGTCTACGTGGCCGACGAGCGGACCGATCCGCGGGTGCTGTACCCGGCGCAGGTGGCCAAGGAGGGCATCGTCAGCGCGCTGGTGGCGCCGATGAGCTACAAGGGCCGGGCCGAGGGCACCCTTCGCGTGTACATGGGCGAGCGCCACGAGTTCGACTCGTTCGAGGTCTCGCTGCTGGAGGCGATTTCCGCGCAGGCGGCCGCCGCGCTGGTCAACGCGCGGCTGCACGAGGAGGCCGTCCGCGCGGCCGACATGGACCACCAGCTTCGCCTGGCCGCCGACGTGCAGCGGCAGATGATCCCGTACGACCCGCCGGTTTTGCCGGGCTTTCAGTTCGCGGCGGTGTACGAGCCCTGCTTCGAGCTGGGCGGGGACTTCTACGATTTCGTGGACCTTCCGCCGGACAACGTCGGCCTGGCGATCTGCGACGTGTCGGGCAAGGGCGTGCGGGCGTCGCTGCTGATGGCCTCGATCCGCGCCTCGCTGCGGGCGCACGCCTCGAACATCTACGACATGTCGGAGGTCCTGACCCGCGTCAACCGCGACCTCTGCCGCGACCGCCTGACCAGCGACTTCGCCACGCTGTTCTACGGCGTGCTGAACTACAAGACGCGCTGCCTGACCTACGCCAACGCGGGGCATCCGCCGCCGCTGCTGCTGCGGAAGGGCCAGATCGTTCCGCTGGGCACCGGGGGCGGATTGATCGGCCTGGAGGAGTCGATGCAGTGGCCGCAGGAACTGGTCATGCTTCAGAAGGGCGACGTGGTGCTGGCCTACACCGACGGCCTGAACGAGGCGATGAACTTCGAGGACGAGGCCTTCGGCTTGGAGCGGGTGGAAAAGGCGTTGCTGGCCGGGGCGGGCGCCTATGACAACGCCCAGGCCATCCTCAAGCACATCCTGTGGGAGATGCGGCGATTTACCGGATTGCAAACTCCCGGTGACGACTTGACAATGGTCGCAATAAAGGTTTTATAAGTAGACTTTGCCAAACGGCCCCAAGATGGTAAGATTTGAAACACGGAACGTGTGAAGAAGATCAATGTGTCATTGCCCCGAGATCCCTGGAGAACGAGCCGGAGTTCCTGAAACCCTATGAGCCACTTTTGCCTGTTGAGCGAGCCCGAAGCTTACCACCCCGATGCGTACGACCTTCTGAAGGACCCTGTCGAACGGGGCCATTGGCTGGACCATTTCGCCGGACACTTCCAGCAGACCTTGAAGTTCGCGGCCACGCAATATGGTCGGACGGCCGGGCGGGCTATTCAGACCGCCTCGCAGAGTTTCACCCAGCAGATCGAGGCCCTCCGCGCCAAGCCCGACTGCCTGCCCGGCGGACGGCTCGACATCATGGAGCTTTGCCGCCTGCGCGAGCGCGTGCTGCGGGCCAACAAGCTCAACGACCCGTTCGGGTACATCAAGGACCGCGAGAACGCGGCCGCCTCCAAGCTGTATCCGCAGGTGGTCCGCCGCCTGCACGCGATGGCCCCGCAGGCCCGGTGGCTGCACCTGATCGAGTGCGTTTTCGCGGGGAACATTTTCGACCTGGGCTCGGCCTCCACGATGCACCTGGCCCAGGAGCCCACGGATTTCTTCGCCGAGATCGAGGAAACCAAGCCCCGCCCCTGGCTGGTCGATAACTTCGACCGCCTTGCGCAGGACCTGCCCGCCGCCCCGCCCACCAAGTGGGCCAAGGCCGTCATCTTCGTGGACAACGCCGGCAGCGACTTCATCCTGGGCGTGATGCCCCTGGCCCGCGAGCTGGGGCTTTTCGGCACCAAGATCGTGCTGGCCGCCAACGAACTGCCCAGCCTCAACGACATGACCGTCAACGAAACCATCAGCGTGGTCGAGCGGCTGGCCGTCGCCGACGCCGACCTGGCCGTCCTGATCGAGGCCGGGATGCTTGAGGTCGTCTCCAGCGGCGGAGATACCCCGCTGATCGACCTGTCCAACGTCAGCGACGAACTCAACACGGCCGCCGCCGACGCGGACCTGGTGGTCCTCGAAGGCATGGGCCGGGCCGTCGAAACCAACTTCCACACGCCCTTCAAGGTCGATTCCCTCAAGCTGGCGCTGCTCAAGGACGACATCGTCGCCAAACGCATCGGCGGCGAAATCTATGACTGCGTCTGCAAGTACGAACCGGCGGCAGCGGCGGCGGCCAATCAGGAACCAGCGCCGAGCTAGTCTTCCGCAATTTGCGAAACGACGATCAAGGGTGGCATGGCGACGTTGTTTGTCGCCATGTGATGTTCGCAAAATCGCGGACATGGCGACAAACAACGTCGCCATGCCACCCTATTTTCCGCGTCTGATCGTACCTTCCCCGAAACGCGTGGTGATATCGTCCAAGGTCTTGTCCAGGCGCTGGCGTTTTTGATCGCCGGCCTCGGTGAACAGGCCTAACTGGCCGCCGTGCTCGCCGGTCAGGTTCGAGGCGTGCATGCCCAGCAGGCGCAGCGGGCGGAACTGTTTGGCGGCCCACACTTCCAGGACCGCCTTGGCCGCTTCCCACAGGTCGTCCGTCGAGTGCGTCGGCGCATCCAGGGTGCGCGAGCGCGTGATCGTCGTGAAATCGCCGTGGCGGATTTTGAGCGTGACGGTGCGGGCCTTGAGGCGCTCGGCCCGCAGCCGCCGGGCGACTTCCTGCACCTGCCCCAGCAGTACGCCGCGCAGCGGGTCCAGGCGGTCGATGTCCACGGCGAAGGTTTCCTCCTGGCCGACGCTCTTGGCCTGACCTTCGGTTTCGACCGGCCGGTCGTCCTGGCCGTGGGCCAGGGCCAGGTAATGGTCCGCCATCTCGGCCCCGAACGTGCGGCCCATGAGTTGCCGGTCGGCCCGAGCGAGCTGGCCGATCGTGCGGATGTTCAACCGCTCCAGTTGCCCCGCCGCGGCAGGCCCGACGCCCCAGATTTTCGTCACCGGCAGCGGGTCGAGGATTTCGCGCACCTGCGACGGTCCGATCACGACCAGGCCGTCGGGTTTTTTGAGGTCGCTGGCCAGCTTAGCCAGGAACTTGTTGAACGACACGCCCACGCTGGCGGTCAGCCCCGTCTGGGCCCTTATGCAAGTTTTGATCTTCGCGGCGACTTCGCTCGCCCAAGACATGCCCGCGCGGACTTGGGCATGGCACCCTTCAATGTCCGATCCGGGTGCCATGCCCAAGTCTGCGCGGGCATGTTGGCCTTGTTGCACGTGCAACCGTTCGCACCCCGTCACGTCCATGAACGCCTCGTCGATGCTCAGGCCTTCGACCAGCGGCGTGAACTGGCGGAAGATTTCAAAGACCCGCTTGCTGGCGGCGGAGTACCGCTCGAAGTGCGGATGGATGACGATCGCGTGCGGGCAGAGCCGCACCGCCTTGGCCATCGCCATGGCGCTGTGGCAACCGAACACGCGGGCCTCGTAGCTCGCCGTCGCCACCACGCCGCGCGCCTTTGGGTCGCCGCCGACCAGCAAAGGCTTGCCGACCAGCGAGGGGTCGTCCAACTTCTCCACGGCGGCGAAGAACTCGTCCATGTCGACGTGGATGATGGCTCGATTGGCCGAACTTGTTCCTGCTTCTGTCAAAGGTCTTTCTGCCTCACCGACAGGGTTAGAGGGGAGAGGTTAGAGGTTAGAGTTTACGCTATTGGGACTCGATGGAACGCTCAATGGCCCGCAGCATACTGGCGCATTCATTGTGCTCGCCGATTAAGCGTTCGTACACTTCTTTGACGATGTACCTCTTTCTGTAGGCCACCATAAGGTGATGCTGCGTCTCGCGAATCTCGCCCAAAGCCCTGCTGATGCACTCCAGATAAATGTTTCGATGCCTGTTATTGAAACCCTCCGCCAGATTCGCCGGACCCGAATTCGATGATCGCCTGACCTGCGATCCGAGTTCATACATTTCAAACTTGGGGAAAGTCAGGGAGATGTCATGCACCTGAAGATGAAGGTCGACCAATCGCCTGTAAACAATCAAGTCGCCCACTCGTGAAATCTTGCTCACCATCGACTCCCATTCTATGGCCGATTCTTCATTCCGCCCAATGCGGAATCTTCAATTGCTCATCGCCTCGACAAAAGGCACTCTCCCCTCTAACCTTGCTTCTACACTGCCGGATCTTCCCCCGTCAAAACCAGGGTCAGCAACTGCGCCATCGTCAGCATGTCCAGCAGGTTGTGGTGCAAAATGTCCCGCATCTGCCTTGCGTCGCCGGTGTCCACGAATCGATGGTAGGCGTCGGGGATGGCCCAGCCGGGGATGTCGCCGTAGCGCCGGCGGCCGCAAAGATGCGTTTCGAGCGTTTGCAGGCGGCAGTTGGGCAGCTTGCCCTTCCAGCGGCGGCGCGACTCGTAGAGCAGGTCCAGGTGCGGCACGCGGGCGTCGTCGATCTCCAGGCGGTGGAACGCGCAGCGGTCGCGGATCATGTTCATGTCGAACGCCCGGCCGTTGAACGTCACCAGCACGCCGGTCTCTTCCAGGCGCGAGGCGAACACCCGCAGGATCGCCTCCTCCTCCGCGTACGTGCGGGCCAGGCACTGCTCGAACCGAAGTTCGCCCTGGCGGAAGTACATCAGGCCGATCAGGAACACGCTGGTGCCGTAGAGCCCGCACGACTCGATGTCCATGAACAGCAGATCCTCCGGCTGCGAGTTGGCGACGTGACACAGCGCCGGCGAGGCCTCCAGTTCGTCGAATCGCTGCCGCGCGCCGCGCATCACGGCGGCATACCGCGAGGCGATGCCGACATTCTCCGGATCGACCTGCGCCAGCCCCTTGCGGATGGTCCAGTAACGTAGCATGGGCATCTTGTCTGTGTGTAGCATGGGCATCTTGCCCATGTCTGAATGTACCACGGGCATCCTGCCCGTGTCCGAACGTGGCGAGTCTGCCTGGTCGCGCATCTCAGGACGGGCAGAAGCGCCGACAGGCAAGCCGATGCCTGACGATGGTTGGCCTGCCGGGATTTTGCTATTCCGGGAATTGCCCGGGGGCCAATCGGATTCCGTCAGCACCGTCTCTTCCCCCGGGCAGGCATCGACCAGCAGCACCGGCCCCGAAGACCCGCCCGCGCCGGCCTCTCTTATCTCATCATTCTCTTTCTTCCCATGCCGGTTCACGCCCGAGTGCCCATGTGTGCGCAGCAACTCGCTGGCCTTCGCGATGTCGCCATTCGCGATGGACTTGGTCAGCATGGCCAATTTTCTTTTGCGGCTTTCGGAGAGCATAGGCACTCGGAATCAGGCACCAGGCATTAGGCAATAGGCAACAGACAGGAGGACTTTTCGCCTAGTCCCTATTGCCCATTGCCTAACAGCCCGTTGAAAAAGTAGCATGGGCATCTTGCCCATGAGTCTCACGGGCGTCCCGCCCGTGCAAATGCCCAAGAACATGGGCAAGATGCCCATGCGACTCATGGGCGAGACGCCCATGCTACGCCGGATGGCCTTTTTCAACGGGCTGCTAATGCCTGTTTTATCATGTTCAGCATAATAATCGTCGCCTCTTTGTTCGGCACAGGCGCACCGCCTTGGAGGTCCGGGTCCTGGTGCAACGGCGGGCGGAGGTTGGCCAGGCCGACGCAACTGGGGCAGCCGCCGTCGCAGGGACAGTCGCCCACGATCAGGGCGGCCATCGTCAGCCAATCGTCGATCAATTCGTATCCGCGCTGGGCGAAGCCCATGCCGCCCTGGTAGCGGTCGTAAATCACGATGGTCGGCGCGCCGCGGTTGGCCGAGTCCACCATGCCCGAAATGTCTCGCCGGTCGCACATGGCCAGGCTGGGCAGGGCACTGAGCATCAGGTTCCGCACGCCCATCATCGCCTCGATAGGATTATACCCCGCCCCCGCGATTCCGTTGCGCATCGCTTCGGACGGCGTCCACCACATGGCCGTCGTCGGCAGGGTCTGGGCGGGCAGGTCCAGCTCGCACTGGCCCACCAGTTCCATGCTGTAATACTTGACCTTGCGGAAGGCGGTGGTCTGCCAAGTCACCTCGGCCGGGCCGAAAAACATCTCGCCGTCGGCATACGGTTTGGTGTCTTCGTGCTCGTCCAGCCGGCAGGAACTGGCCAAGACCGGCTGCGTGTAGTAGTCCACATCGGCAGGGGCGACCAGGGCGACGCGGGCCTCGCAATCCAGCGACTTGACCAGGTAGCTCTTGCCCTCGTGCAGGTAGATCGCCTGCGGATAGACCAACTCCGGTGCGGAGATGGCATCGACGTTACCGATGACTCGGCGGGAATCGGGAATCGGGGTTCGGGGTTCGGGATTCGGGGATCGGGATTCGGGAAGAGAGCGGGCAAGCCCAAGCTTCTTTCCCGAATCCCGAGTCCCGACACCCGAATCCCGTTCCGTTTCCAGCACTATCGAAAACGTGTCACTGCTGACCATTCGCAGATTGACTCCGCGTGCGGGGAATTCGGCGGAGCGCCAATAGTATCTGCCGTCGAGCGATTTGAGCTGGCCTTCCTCGGCGAGGATGTCGGCCACCCGTGTCGTCAGCGGGCCGAAGTATCGCTCGTCGTCGGGCGAGAGCGGTTTTTCAAAGCATGCGCAGGCGAGTTGGCCGCCCAGGATGTGCGGGTTGTCCGGGTCGATCACGCCGTGCTCGTGGCTGGCGCCGAACAGGTATTCCGGGTGCCGCATGAGATACTGGTCGATGGGCTCGTTGTATCCGACCAGGAAGACCAGGCTGTCCTGGCTGGTTCGCCCGGCGCGCCCGGCCTGCTGCCAGGTCGAGCAGATCGTGCCGGGAAAGCCCACCAGAATCGCCGCGTCCAGGGCGCCGATGTCGATGCCCAGTTCCAGTGCGTTGGTGGCTGTGACCGCCAGCAGCCGCCCGCTGAAAAGTTCCTTCTCGATCTCGCGGCGCTCGCTGGGCAGGTATCCGCCGCGATACGGCCGGATGCGCTCGGCCAGCTCCCGCGAGGCTGGGCTGCCGTCGCCGGCCAGCGACTCGCGGGCATATTTGTGGATCAGTTCGGCCACCACGCGCGCCTTGGTGAACGCGATGGTCTGCGTGCGGCGGCGGACCAGTTCGGTCAGCAGTTCCATGGCCTCCACGTTGGCGCTGCGGCGGGTGATGCCTTGTGTCGCGGGCGTCCCGCCCGCGTGTGGCATGGGCATCTTGCCCATGTCTTCCGGGGCCGTCCCGGCCCTGTCTTGCTGTTGCTGTTTTGCCAAAGAAGAAACTGAAGAGACAGAAGATACAGAAGAAACGACGGACGCGGGCGGGACGCCCGCGGCACACGAGGGCGAGACGCCCTCGCCACGCGCGGGCAAGATGCCCGCCTCACAATCGATCAGCGGCGGATTCCAGAGGACGAAGTACTTTCGGCCGCGTGGCGAACCGTCGTTGTCGATCAGGGTCATGTCGCGCCCGGTGAGCTTGCCGGCGAGTTCCAGCGGGTTGGCGATGGTCGCCGAGCAGCAGATCACTTGCGGCCTGGAACCGTAGTGCTCGCACATCCGCAACAGCCGCCTCAGCACCCCGGCGACCTGGCTGCCGAAGATGCCGCGATAGCTGTGCAGTTCGTCCACCACGATGTATCGCAGGCTCCGCAAAAAAGCGTGCCACTTGGCGTGGTAGGGCAGCATGCCCACATGCAGCATGTCGGGATTGGTCAGGATGACCGAGGCGTCGGCGCGGATTTTAGCGCGGTTGTGGGCGGGGGTGTCGCCGTCGTACACGGCGGGCTTGAGCACGGCGGACAACTTCGGGTGCGATGCGGCCTCGGGGTGCGATGGGGAATCAGGGTGCCATGCTTCCGTCTGCGGAAGCATGTCCTGGGTCGCCCACCGTTGCAGCGTGCCCAGTTGGTCCTGGGCCAGGGCCTTGGTGGGGAACAGGTACAGCGCGCGGGCCGACGGATCGTCCAGCAGCGTCTGGGCGACGGGCAGGTTGTAGCAGAGCGTTTTGCCCGAGGCCGTGGAAGTGACGATGACAACGTCGGCGCCGGCGGCGATCGCATCGAGAGCGGACGCCTGGTGCGTGTAGAGCTGATGAATGTTCTGCCTCCGCAGCAGCGAGGCCATCGCCTCGCCGATCGGCCGGGCCGGCTGGGCGTAGTTCGCCTGCCGCGGCGGAATCTCGCGGACGTGAACCACCTGCCCGCGATACCGCCGGTCCGCGGTAAGGTCCCTCAAAAAGCTGCGTGCGTCCATGAAGGACTATCATGCCAAGCCCGGCCTCGCGGATCAAGCAGAATTAGGATGATGTTAGGGCGACGAATCCGGGGGATCCGCAGAGCAAAGAATATCAACTTTTCGCAACACGGAATTCAAGGAGCGCGGTAGAATTTTTCTTAGTCGCAAGTGAGGACTTTGGGGCGCGTCGCCCCGCCGGATTCACGGCCACGTCGTCAGGTTGTTCAAAAACACTACGAACAAACAGAGGAGGAAAAGCAATCATGATCGCACAGCGTATTGCAGCCGCACTCACTTGAAGATACTGGACGAGTCAATCGCATTTTGCCCTGCACGGTACGGCAAGAGATGCACCCCAAACGACCGATTGGCGGAACATACACCGGATCCCGGTCCGATGGACCACCTCGGTAACGGATATGTCCTATCGAAGTAGGGGTTTGACCCACTAACTATTCAGTACTCTTTGGCCCCGGCAGGCCCCATCTCAACCAATAGAATTAGGTATGTTGCGGGTTCGGAGGAAGGAAGGCAACAAGACTGGAAAGGCCTTCCGAACTCGCTGTCGCCCTTGGAGGGCGGCGAAGCAGGCCTTGACAAGCAAGTCATGCTTCAAAGGAATGTTAATAAATTGAGAGCTTATCCGATGGGCTTCTCAGGCGAAACTAAACAATGACGCCGCGTTCTTGCTTACTCCGGAATGCGGGGAAAACAAAATAAGGAAAAGAAAGATGACAACCCAATTCATGGAACCGTTAGAAGATCGGTGCCTGTTGAGCGTTTCGGTATTGGCCCCGGGAGGGGTCGTAACCGTCGACGTCAACGGGAACGGGCATAACGAGGCCATCCTGGAGAACCTTGGAACCTCCGCGATCAACTATGTCTACACCGGCGGGCAGGGGTTTGCCAGCGTGGACATCACCGCCAACGGCGGCAGCTTCCTCACCAACACCTTTGTCACCCAGGTCGGAACCGCGGCTCCGGCCACCGCGGACGCCCTTGGCAGCGTCAAGGAGTCCAGCAATGTCGTCTGGAATTGGCACACGTATGGGGCTGTCGCCGGGGACACCGGCGTCACGGCCGGGTCCATCAGCACCTTTGAAGTCGGCAACGGCAACCTGCTTGCCGTGAATACGACGGTGGGTGGTATCGGCAGCATCCTGTTGGACAACGGCGACGTAACCGGCAACCTTTACAGTTCCGGAAGCATCACCAAACTCGCCGTCAACAACTTGTTCGGTTCCGTCACGGCCGCGCAGTCCATCGGCGAGATCGACGCCAACAACATCGCGGGCAGCGATCTGACGGCCGGAACCAACCTCACGACCCTCAACGCCGGCACGATCACCGGAACGCTCGCCGGGACGTACATCAGCGTCGGAGGAACGTTGTCATCCCTCGTGGCCGGAACCATCACGGCCGGCACCAACGGCACGCTTTATATCGCCAGCGGGGGTCCGATGAACCTGCTCAGCGCCAACGACATCGACGGCGGAGTGGCCACCGGCGGAAACACGTCGTACGCCGAGATCGACGCCTCGGGCGGGATCGCTTCCATCGTCGCCGGGACCATTTCGGGCGGGCAGGCCGACGGGGCAGGCAGCAGCGCCTCGCTGGTGATCAACGTGTCGGCGAACGGCACGGCCTTGGGCGACGTGGGCAGTCTGACGGCCAATACCCTTTCCACGGGACAGGCCACCAACGGCGCATCGGCGGGTCTGACGTTCAACATTGCGCACGACCTGCTGCTGGCCAACATCGGCCAGATTACGGGACCGGTCAGTTCCAGCGGTTCCGGCGGTTCCAGTGGTTCCTGCGGTGGAACCGGCGGATGCGGCGGCTCCAGCGGCGGGTGTGGCGGCTGGAGCGGTTGGAGCGGGTCGTGCGGTGGATACAGCGGATACAGCGGATGCGGCGGGCAGAGTTCGTGTGGCGGAGACACGGGATCCTGCGACCCGTTCGTCGTTTTCAACGTCGGTGACAATATCGTGAAGTTCCAGGTCGGGAGCATCAGCCCCGGCACGGCATCGGCCGCCAACGACGAAGCGGACATCACGTTCAATGTCGGCAACGATTTCCAGTATCTTTCGGCCAACCAGATCGACGGCGGCACCGCCGCGGGAAGCGGCTCGACCACGGACGTCACATTCAATGTCGGGCGGGACATCGACGCGGTGTATGCCGGCACGATCTCCGGCGGGCTGGGAGTCGGCAGCGGCTCGCAAGCCGGCGTGTTCTTCGACGCCGGACGCAATATCAGCCTGTTTTCCGTCGGCGTCCTCAGCGGAAGCGGAGTGAATGGTTCCAGCGGGGGCAGCTCGACCGGGTTAGGCGGGAGCAGCTCGAGCGGGTCAGGCTGCGGACAGTCCTCGTGTGGTGGCCAGTCCTCTTGCGGTAGCCAGACCTCCTGCGCTAGCCAGACCTCCTGCGCCAGCCACAGCTCTTGTGGCGGCTCCTTCTGGGGCAGCTCGTATTGGAGCGGATCGTTCTGGGCCAGCAAGCATACGCACGCTTCGGTCGCACAGTGCAAGGGCGATCCGGTCGTGCAGATCCTGGCCCACAACAACATCCAGTACTTAAGCGCCAACACCATCGTTGCCGGCGCTGACGGCCTGGTGGACATCCTGGCGGGCTTGGACGACCTTGGCACCCTGGTCGGCGGGTCGATCGTGAAGATGATCGTCAATTCCATCAGCGGCGACGGTGGGACGGTGAACATCGCTGCCGACGGGTCCATCAATTCGCTCCAGGCCAATTCGATCTACTCCGGCTCCGGCGCCGTGAAGGTGGCCGCCATCCAGAACATGACCGTAAGCGTTGGGTATGTTCAGAGTTCGCACGCCGGCGGCGTCCAATTTGACGCAGGCGGGTCGGTGATCGATGTCTTCCACACAATCCCGAACAGCCTGGTTCTCCAGGGACTGCCCCCGGTGATCCCGGTGCCGGTCCTGGAGTTTTGATGTGAAATATTGACGGGCGCCATGCTTCCGGCATACGGAAGCATGGCGCGCGTATCTTCCGGCCTCACTTAGAAGCCGTTTTGGTGCCGATGGCGATTGGGATGGTGTTGAGGGTGTAGGCGGTCCCGGCGAGATTCAGTTCCGCCCCGTCCTTGAAATCCATGTACCCGTGCGGCGAGCGGTTGCCGATGAGGTGGAAACTGGGCGTGCTGCCTTGTGCGGTGTCGTCGATCCTGACGATGTACTGGGTTCCCGCCACGTTGAGGCGGGCGCCCCCGGCGAGGTCGAAAGGCCCGTAGGTCTTCTTGGCCGCCTCGTCGGTCAGCGTGAACCGGCGCGGCAGGCCGGCCACCAGGTCCTGGTCGAACGAGCCCAGCTCGCCCGTCATCTCCCAGATCCGCAGCTTCACCCGCTGGGGCCGGCCCAAAAGGTCGTAGATGTCCGCATGGAGATCGGACAGTTGCGGGCCCAGAACCGGCACGGGGTCGTTGGGGCGGCTGATTTTCGACAACGGCACGCCCGTGAACTGGCAGGGGTGCAGGAGCTTCTTCGTCAGCACCAGCAGCGATACAGCCGTTTTGCCGCTGTCGGTGCGGCTGATCCGTAGCGGGTAGTACAGGCAGTTGGTGGCGAAGCGGTACTCCACGGCCGTCTTGGACTGGACCTCGCCGGTCAGCGACACGATGTTGAAAGCGAACCATTCGCAGCCGTCGTCCAGGTACTGGGCGACGGTCTTCTTGAGCACGTCGGGGATGCGGGCTTCCTTGAGCTTCTGGTCGCGGACGAACTTCTCGATCCACTCGATGAACTTCTTTTGCTCCAGCACATGCACGACGTTGATCTCGCTGGCGCCGATCTGCTTCTGGAAGACGATCTCCGCCGGCGGAGGGGTCACGACCTCGACCTTGCGGGTGGTGCGCTCCGAACCCTCGTCGGAGTCGCCGCCGGCCGAGGCGAAACTGCCGCCGCCACCGGTTTGGACCACGAAGCGCTTGGGGTGGGCCTTTTCGTAGTCGTTGATGAGGCCGATCGCGCGGGTGAACGTTTTCATGCTCCCGGCCTTGACGGGGGGCTTGGAGGGAAAGGGCATGACTTCCAGCACTTTCACCGGCTCGGAGGCCTGGAGGTCGGTCGAGAGGATGAGAATTTCCTCCT
>CAZYDC010000084.1:0-13039 GCA_964646065.1 uncultured Planctomycetaceae bacterium
GCGACCACCGAGATCTACACTCTTTCCCTACACGACGCTCTTCCGATCTGGAGGCCGTTGGCGGGCTTGCCCCATGACCAGGTCTTGATGGCCGCTGGCGCCAGCTTTTCGATGATCTTCACGTTGGGATCGTTGGCGGCCCGGAGGTTTTCCCAGCGGTTCGGCAGGTAATACTCCCCGCCGGCCTGGCCGGGCAGTTTGCTCAGGATCATCAGGCATGAATCGCCGACCAGCGGGTTGTGGTACGTTTGCCGGGCGGCAGGCGCGGCCGCCTTGAGGTTCGGATCGGCGCACCTCGTGACCACGTCGAGCATTTTTTCCGTCGGGGCTTTTTCGCCGGAAGGCCCGGTCGTCGCCTTGTCCTCGTTGGCCGCCGGGAGGATCTGCCCAGTGACTTTCACCTTGAACGTGTGATACCAGCCTTTGCCGTCCGCGGGGAAATCCGGGGCGGCAAGGTCCATCTCCTGGGGTTTGCCGATGGCCGTCACCTCGCCGACAATGATGCAGTCGGCCTTGCCGACCAGGACATCCATCGGAACGTAGTGGCCCTGCGCCATCGCCCGCGACGAAACAAGGCCGGATGCCAGAACAGCCGCAATGACGAGCGATACCCTCTTCATAAGCATTTCCTTTGAAGGACCATTCCGCAATCGGTTGTTAGACGCGGCCGGGGCCGAATGGTTTCAGGAATATACCATTCGCCAGCCGTCTTTTGGTCGTCTTAAAATCGGGGACGGTCTCAGTCCCCGCTTTTCCGGGTGGTCGATGTGTCCGAAGGTTGGGGCGGCAAGGAGATTAACCGTCCGGTTGGGGTCGATTCAAAGGCGGAGCGGAAGGCCGCGGCGGCCTGGGGCCACTGGGCCTTGGCCTGGTAGGCCACGCCCATGAAGAAGTACGCCTCGGAGGGGTTGGGGTTGAGCCGCACGGCGGCCTGGAGCGTGGGAATCGCCAGATCCCATTTTTTGAGGGACACCAGCGCCCAGCCCTTCAACGTTCCGACTTCACCGGCCAGGGCCGACTTCTCGTTGTACTTTTCCAGCAGCGCCTGGGCCTGCTGCGGCTGGTCGAGCGTCAGGTACACCCTCGCCAGGGCCAGTTCGATCCGCTGGTCGGCCGGATGGAGCTTCAGGCCTCGATCCAGTTCCAGGCGGGCCTGCTCGATCAGGCCTTTTTCCATGAGCCGCAGGGCCACCTGCAAATGTCGTTCGGCCATCTGCTCGGGGCTGTCGGAAACGATGTCCGTACCGGCCAGCTTCTGGTCGAGGGTCTTGCGGTCGATTTGTTTGGTGGCGAAGGCCAGGTACGCGCCCAGGTCGCGGGCGTAGGATTCGGGCAGCCCCCGCAGGCGGGCCAACTCCTTGCCCTCGGGCGTGACCACGATGCTGGTGGGCCAAACGCGGACTTGCAGTTGCCCCACCAGCGCGAAGTCCGGATCGTTCAGGACGGTCCAGGGCAGGCCCTGCGCGAACTTCTTGGCCAGTTGGGGGTCGTCATTTCCGCTGAGGACCGCCAGCACCTGGACGGCGGGCAGGTCCTTCAGGGCGGCCTTGGCGTTGTCGATCGCGGTGCGGCTTTGGTCCTGGTCGGCGCGGAGGAACAGCAGCAGCGTCGGCCTGTCCGCCTGCGGCACCTTGACCTGGGCCCCGGTGGAATCTTTGGCGGTGATCTGGACATTGGGCTGGTCCTGGGCCGCAAGCAGCCCCGGCAGCGCGGCGATCAGGAGCACGGCGAAGAGGAGTGACGCGGACATCTTGTCCGCGTGTGACGAGGGCGTCCCGCCCTCGTCTTTGCAGTTTCTTGCTGTTGTCTCTTTTGTTGTTTCCATTTCGGTCATGCGAACGTCTTGGCCTTCTTGTTCCAAAGAAGAAACGGAAGAAACAACAGGCGCGCCCGTACGGGCTGCGACACGCGAGTCTGGGACGGCCTCGCCACACGCAGGCAGGATGCCTGCGTCACACGCGGACAAGATGTCCGCGTCACACGCGGGCGAGACGCCCGCGACACAAGATGCGGGAGGGAGATGGTTCATTTGTGAATCTCCTTATCTTTGGGTGAAACAGGCGCCGCCGGCATGGTCGCGGGCCGGGTGGTGGCCGGCGACGGGGCGGACGCCGGGGCCAAGGCGTTCAGCGGAGTGGTCCCGGGCTGGGCCGGCTGAGTCGTGGGGGAGGGTTGCGTCGTGCCGGCGGCCCCGGAGGCAGGCCCTTCCTCGGCGGTTTTGTACGCCACCGGGTTGACGCGGTCGTACGCGAGTTCCTGGTGGCACCCGACGGCGCATTTTCCGCCGTTGGCGGTGGGCGTGTAATGGACGGGCAACTCCCAGTTGCCGTACGGGACCGACTCGCGGATGTGCAGCGGGTTTTTGCTCGCGTGCGTGCTGTGGCAGGCGCGGCAGCTCCGGCCTTGGCGCGGCTTGTTCACGTGCAGGTAGTGCAGGTTCTGGTCGCCGTTGCGGAAGCCCGTCAGGTTCCTGGTCTCCTTGAGCAGGACCAGTTCCTTGTTGTGGCATTCGAAGCACAGGGCGTACTTCTGAATTTCAAACCCCTCGTAGAAGGTCTCGGGGTAGGGTTTGGACAGCAGCCGCGCGACATCCCCCCCGTGGACGGTGTGGCAGCCGCCGCATCCGCCGTCCTTGATGGGCCCGTGCTTGACCATCTTGGGGTTCAGCACGTCCGCCACGGACTGCACCGCTTCGCCGCCGGCGACCTCGATCTTCTTGTCGTGGCAGTTCAGGCAAACCTTGATCGGCTCGTTCCGCATGAGCTTGGCCAGGTCGCCGCCGTGCGCCGTGTGGCAGTTCAGGCAGGCGTCGCCCTGCGTCACGATGGAATGCTTGTACTTGGCGACGGTCGTCGCCTTCTTGACGTCCTGGTGGCAGGCCGTGCAGAGCTGCACCGCCGGCTGGGTCGTCTGCTTGGTGTAGTTCGAGGCGTGAGGGTCGTGGCACTTGGTGCAGTCGCCCTCGACAGCCTTGTGGACGAACTTGACCTTCTTCATCTGCAACTTCATCTCGGTGTGGCAACCGAAGCAGAGCTCGTTTCCTTGTGCGACCAGCAGCTTGGGCAGCTTGGAACTGTGCGCCTTGTGGCAGGCGCCGCAGGCGCCCGCCGCGGCGGGTCCGTGCTTGAATTTCTTGCCGGCCATCACGTCCTTGTGGCACTTGGCGCACAGATCGCTCATGGTGGTGCCGCGGAGGAAGCTCTTGTTGGCCGCGCCGTGCGGGTTGTGGCAGGGCAGGCAATCGCCGTCCTTGACGGGCTTGTGGACCACCGGGTCTGAGAAGGTTTCCATCTTGTGGCAGAACGTGCAGATCTTGGTTTTATCGCGAGCCAACTCGAACTTGTGTTGCGAGGCGTCGGTGAGCTTGTGGCAGGCGTCGCAGGCGTTGACGTTGACGGGCCCGTGGAGGACCTTGTAGTTCTTCACGTCGGCGTGGCACTTGTCCGTGACGCACCCGGTCAGCGGTATGGCCTGCGAGGGTCGCGAGGCCGCCTGCGATGCCGGGGCGCCCGAGGGTATCTGTCCGGCGGCGAGGGCGGCGATCAGAACGCTCGCCAGGGCTGCCGGGATGAGGCGGTGGGGTGTCATTTCGCACCTTTCGTGGTCGGACGTTGGATGGGGTGGTCCCGATTGTACGCCATGGGTTCGTGGCATCCAGGGGCGCACCGGCCCCCGTCGGGGGTTTTTTCGTAGAGAATGGGCATGGCCCACTTGGAGCCCTCGAACGGCACGGCGGCGGCCATGTGGTCGGGCAGGTTGCTGCCGTGAACGGCGTGGCAGGCCTTGCACGTGCGACCCTTGTCGCCGCGGGCGACATGCACGTAGTGCAGGTTCTCCGGGCCGTTGCGGAACCCCGTAAGGTTCGCGGTCTTCTGGGCAAGGACAAGCTGCTGCTGGTGGCAACTGAAGCACAGCGCGTAGTCGTTCACGTCGAATCGCGCGTAGAAGGTCTTGGGGAACGCCATCCGCAGCAGCCGGGGCAGGTCGGCGCCGTGGGCGTTGTGGCAGGGCGAGCAGTCGCCCTCCGCCACCGGGCCGTGACGATATTTCGCGTCGGCCAATTGGGGCCTCATGTCCGGGATCGTGCTGCCGTCGGCGGCCTTCAGAGGCTCGTCGTGGCAACCCAGGCAGACCTTGTCTTGCCGCTGGTTGAGCAGCTTGGGCCAGGACGACGCGTGGGGCGCGTGGCAGTTGAGGCAGCCTTTGCGGTCCCGCACGGCCGAATGGGTGAAGGCGGCCTGGTCCAGGTGCTTCTTGACCTTGTCGTGGCAACTCAGGCATAGAGGCCCGCAGGACAATTTGAGCTGGTATTCATTATCGGTGGCGTGGGGGCTGTGGCAGGCCGTACACTGCCCCTTGGCCGGATCATGCACGTGCGACGAGGCGGCCAGCAAATGGCTGATGTTCTCATGGCACATGAGGCAGTTGGCGGACCCGGCTCCGCCGCGAAGAAGGAACTTGTTGTCCGATTGATGCGCCTGGTGGCAGACCGTGCATTCGCCCTGGAGGAAGAACCCGTGAGCGTGCTTCTTCAAGGGCACGCGATGGCACTTGGCGCAGAGGGCGGCGATGGAATCGGCCTTGAGCAGGTACTTGACGTTGGATTCGTGCGGGCGGTGGCAGGCGGTGCATCCTTGCGTAAGGGCGCCGTGCTGGATCGCCTGCGTTCCGCTGACCACGTGGCAAAAAGTGCAGGTCTGGATCGGCCCGCGCTTGAGCGGGTACTTGTGTCCGCCGGCGTCGTCCTGGTGGCAGGCGTCGCACGCGCGGGCCGCCACCGGGCCGTGAATCTGCGGCGCGGTCAGGTACGTCGAGTGGCATTGTCCCGTCACGCAGGAGGCGCCCTTCGGCAGAGGCCCGGTGGGCTTGGGCAGCGCGGGCATCGTGGTCACCTTGGCCGCGCTGGGCTTGGCCGTGCCGGGGGCCAGGTAAAACGCCGGTTCGGCGCCCTCCGGGTGGGCCTGAGGCTGATTGGACTGGGGAGGCTTCTTCTGGCACCCCGCCGACAGCAAGGTCAGCAGGCACAGCGCCAGGCAAAAACAGCGGATTAGCCACGAATTTCGCGAATTACGCGAAAACAACAACGACAAGAAAGATGAACGACAAAGAGAAAAACAAATTGCGCGAAAACAACAAAGAGAAGAGCCTCCGAAATTGAGGGGGGAAGAACGCCTTTCTTCCTGCAGTGCAGTTTCTTCTCTGTGTCTTTGCTGTTTCTTCGCCCCGTAGGGGGCGGTGGATTTGTAGCCCGCCGCGTCAGCGGTGGGGCCGGTGTCGGCAGAAAAAACCAGCTCCGACAGGGGCGATAGAAAGCCCCACCCGCCCCGTAGTGTCGCCCCGCCGCGGGGCTGATTCATTTTTGCGCCAGGATACCCACCGCTGACGCGGTGGGCTACAAATCCACCGCCCCTCCGGGGCGAAGAAACTGCAACAACCCGGAAGGACATCTTTTCGGTCCCTTTCTTCTGGGGCGGCATACTAAGAAACGGCAAAGAATCGTCGTTCTTCCTTGCTGTTTTCTCGCAATTTGTTGTTTCTTCGTTCTTAATCTCTTATGCCTTTGTTGTTTTCGCGCAATTCGCGGCTATCTCGTTGCGATGTCGCGGGAAAGACATCACGGAGAGACTCCTGCCTTGGCGGGCTGGGTCGATGGGGCGAGCATTTGGACGACCTTGGCGCTGTCATCGGTGGCCACGTTGAGCAGCGCGGTGGAGTAGTTGACGTTATGCACCCCGTGGCCGAGTTTGACCAGGCGGATGTTGTGCTCGGCATCGTCCAGAAGCTTCTTGGCCTTGAGGAGATCTTCGGGGTTCAGAGACGCCTTGTCGAGGGCCGCCTTGGCTTTGGCGTACGCGGCCTCGGCGCCGGCCTGGTGGGCGGCGATGGTCTTTTTCCACTGGTCCAGCGTTCCGGCGTATTTCTTTCCGTGGCAGTAATCGCAACTTTCCTGAACGGCCCGGAAGGTCTGCCCGACGACCTCGGCCTTTTGTTCCGGCAGTTCGCGGGACTTGTGGCAGGCGAGGCAGCCGACTCGGGTGCGGGACATGGGGCTGGGCATGTCGGGCACGCCGCGCCCGCCGACGCCCCGGTACAGTTCGGCCGGTCCGGCGTGGGTTTGCTCATGGCACTGCCCGCAGGCGCCGCTGTTCATCGCCGGGTGGCCCAGCGGCTGGGCCAGGGTCATTTCCGAGGCGGCGGACAGCCGATGCTCGATCGACACGTGGCAGCCCGAACACTCCACCTTATGGAGCGACACGTGCGCGGCGTGCATGGCCTGGACTTCGCCGTACCGCGCGATCTGGTTGGGCTGATTGTGGCAATTCCAGCACACCTGGCGGGGAACGGCGCCGTCGCCCTTGACCGAATCGGAGTGGCAGTTCTCGCACGTCACGCCGCGGCTGATGTAATCGCTGTGATTGAAATACCCGTTGGTCAGCTTCACCTTTTCCTTCGGCGCATCGTGGCAGGCCTTGCACCCGCCCAGGGTCTCTTCGTATCGCCCGTGCTTGAGGCCCTTGAAATGGCAGAGGAAACAGGTGTCCAGCGTCACGACGATATGCTGGCCCTGGACGAGCTGCGAATGGCAGGAGACGCAGCGCAGTTGCTGGCCGCGGCGGCCCGGCTGAAGGTGGGGGGCGTGATTGAAGCGGATCGTGACATCGTAGTTGGGAACCTTCCAGTGCTTGACCTGGCCTTCCAGGATTCCCTTGTCGTGGCAGCCCTCGCGCAGACAGGAGGCGTCATGGATTTCGGCATGAGGCTTGGAACCGTACGTGTTGGTCAGGTACTTGACCGCCTGGGCGCTCGCCTGCCATTTGCCCCGGAGAGTGTTTTTGAGGCCGGGGTCGAAGTGGCAGTCGGCGCAGGGCACGTTATGGTGCTTGGAACCGTGCCAGGCTTCGTAATACGGTTCCATGATGTGGCAGGACCGGCAGAAGTCGGGTTGCATCGTGTATTCGGCCATGCCCGCCATTCCGCCGCCCAGCACGACAAGAATCGCCAGCGCCCAGCCCCAGCGGGTCAGACCGAAGCGGAGGAATCGCCCGTTGCGCCGGCGGATGCCCAGCAGCCGAAGCCACAACGGCCTTTTGACCCGTTGGGCGGGATCCGGTTGTTTGTCTGTCGTGCTCATGTACAACTCCTAACCATTGATGGGTGCCACCCACAAGCAAGGTCGTTGTCGTTCTTGCTTGAGGGTGTCTGGGCATTCAGCGACACTCTCAAGCGACAACGGCAATCCGCCGAGGCGGACTTGAGGGTGGCGCCCTTACCCATCTTTACGTCAAATCAGTTTCAGTCCCGCCAGGATGATCAGCGTCACCAGCGAGATTCCAATCGTCATCGCCAGCACTCCGATGCAGACGGCGACGATTCGCCACCACTTGTGCGGATGGGGGAAGCGGAGCTTGTCCAGTTCGCCCGAGGCCTCCAGGCGGGCGTACTCCGCCCCGCGCTCGTGCTTGAACTCCTCCTCCGTCAGCCGCCCGGTGAAGATCACGTCGTCCACCGGGAACTTCTCCATCCGCAGGTGCGCGTTGAAGAAGTGGATGCTGAAAATGAACCCGATCGCCAGCAGGGCCTCGTACCCATGGATCACCGTCGCGACGTTGAACATCCATCCCGGCAACATGCGGGAGAAGAACTCCGGATACCACAGCAACAGGCCGGTCAGTCCGATGATGCCCGAGCCGAAGACCTCGGCGGAGTAGTCGAATTTTTCCCAGTACGTCCAGCGGTCGAAGGCGGGCTTCTTTCCGCCCTTGAAGAACCAGCGGAACATCCCCAGGCAGTCGGTCACGTCCCTCTTCCGCGGCAGCATGGTGTTGGGGCCAAAGAGCAGGCCGAAGAAACCGTCCTTCTTGACCCGCCGGCCGACGCCGAAGAAGTGGACGACGAAATTACCGATGAGCATGATCGCGAAGAATCGATGGAGCAGCCCGGCCGAGCGCACTCCGCCCAGGATGCCGGCCAGCGCCTGGGCCCAGACCTGGTCGGAGTACAGCAGCGGCAGACCGGTGAGCGTCAGGCCGAAGAAACTCAGGATCACAAAGGCGTGGTTGATGCGGTCCACGCGGTTGAACCGCTTGATCGCGTATCCGCCGGTCCCAAAGCGCTTGAGCCTGGGGCCGATCCGGATTCGATCCACGACGGACCGCACGAACCACAGCAGCGAGTGCAGGCCGAAAAACCCGAACGCGAAACTCATCATGATCATGAAGTACAGCCACACGGCGTGCAGCAGGGGGAAACCCTGTCCGTCGCGATAATCGGCGTGGGGGTCGAACTGGGCGAACTTCGCGTTGGCCTGGGGGTGGCAGCGGCGGCAGGTGTCCACGCGGTTGCCCGCGCTCAACTGCGACTGGGGGTCGCTGATCTTGCGGATGTTGTGCGCGCCGTGGCAATCGCTGCACCGGGCCGCGCGATTGGACCCGAGCTTGTTGACCTGGCCGTGGTAACTTCGGCGGTAGGTTTCGTACAGGGAGGTCTTGCGGGTGCTGCCCGGGGGCGGCTGATCGTGGCACTGCCCGCATTCCAGGACGATGTCCCCCATGAACTCCGGCACGTCCGTGCGCCCGATCGAGTGGGACCGGTGGCAGTCGGTGCAGATCGGCGCCTTGGGGTTGCCCTTGGCCGCCTCCTGTCCGTGAATGCTCGTCTCATACGTTTCGGTGACGCCGACGTGGCAGACGCCGCACGTCCCGGCGATATTTCCGCGATAAACCAGCGAACGAGGATCCTTGGAAGGCAGCACCATGTGGCTGCCGTGGCAGTCGGCGCAGGTGGCGGACACCACCAGCCCGCTCTTGGTCAGCGCCTGTCCGTGGACGCTCTCCATGTAGTTGGCGATATGCTGTTTTCCGTCCTTGCCGACGGCCGGGGTAAAGTGCTTTTCGTGGCAATCGCCGCAGGTCTTGATGACGTTCAGCGGGTAGATGCGAGACTGACGCTGGCTCTTGGACAGGATGTTGTGCCCGCCGTGGCAGGTCCAGCACGCCGGCGCCTTGGGGTCGCCCTTGGCGGCCGCGGACGCGTGGGCGCTTTGCAGATAATTGCTGGCCGCCTTGGGATGGCAGGCGGAACTGCAATCCGGGGGAGGCATTTTCTGCGGGTGTGGAAGTTCCTCGGCCTTGGGGTGGCAGTCCACGCATCCGAGCTTGGCATGGACGCCGGCAGCCAGCGCATCCTCCGTCAGGAACAATTCGGGACGGGTCTGCGGCTCGGGTGGGGCCGGATGGGAACTCGGGGTGGGGGGCACTTCGACCATCGACTTTCGTGCGGACGGGGAGTCCGTGGCGATGTGGCTTTGCCCGTGGCAGGACATGCACCGATGGTTCTGTTCGTCGACCGATGGGGGGGGCTCTGCCGACCGCGCGGCGGCGACGGCCGACAACACGACCGCAACTGTCCAAATCCATTGCATATGCGCAGCCGTGCCGGCGCGATGGTTGGAGAATTCCAAATGCCTTTGGGACTTGAAGTTCATTAGCTAAGTATAGACACCTTTCCAGCGCAAAGTTCAGCAATACAAGCCGGATACGATCATCGGCGAGGATTCCTTCGGTCTTCCGGGCAAGGCCAAACAGGCATCCTGTAAATCGGCCGAATCTGCGCGCAATCCGGCCGTTCACTTGCTTGCACACCGCGTGCCAGTCCGTCGGCATGATTCTAACCCGTGTTTTGGCGTGAGCTAAGGCGAAGAATTCCCATAAATCATATCGATAGGCGGAGTTGATTCTCGTTTATGGGACGGTGGGCGCGGCGGGCAGGCAGATCGTGAAACGGGCGCCCTGGTTGGGCTGGCTCTGGACTTCGATCCGCCCGCCGTGGTGGCGGACCATGCTGTAGCTGATGGACAAACCCAGGCCGGTTCCTTTGCCGACGGGCTTGGTGGTGAAGAACGGTTCAAAGAGGTGGTTCATGTGTTCGGCCGTGATGCCGTGGCCGTTGTCGGCCACCACAATGCGGCATTCGTCGTCGCGAGGCTCGGTGCGGATTTCCAGGTGGGCTTCGGCCACGTCCGTCATCGCGTCCAGCGCGTTGAGGATCAGGTTGACCAGCACCTGCTCGATGGCCTGAGGTTGCGCCATGACCATTTGGGGTTGCGGAGATATCCGCACGTCGAGGCGCACCTGGCGGAGGCGATGGTCGAACCGCACCATTTCCAGGGCTCGCCCGACCAGATCGCCGACGCTCATCGTCCGCCACTGCGCCTCGGGCGGGTGGGCGAACTGCGTGAGCTGCCGGACGATGTTGCTGATGCGGGCGACCTGTTCGCGGAGCTTGCCGGCGAGGTCGTCGGTGATGCGTTCGGGCTTTCGCTGGAGGAGTTGCAACATGCCGTCCATATTGGCCAGGGGGTTGGTGATCTCATGCGCCACGCCGGCGGCCATCTGACCCATGGCCACCATTTTCTCGTGCTGGATCATCGCCTGCCGCTGGCGGCGAAGCTGGTCCGACATCATGCGGATTCGCCGGTTCTGCTGCAGGACGCGCTGGCGGTGGCGGCGAAGGTTCTGGCTGACGTGATTGGCCAGGAACACCGCGGAGACCAGCATGAACGCCCAGCCGACCAGCATCGGCGTGTGTTCCGCGTCGGGCCAGCGGGCGAACGCCAGAAGCCCGCACGAGAGCATCAAAATGGCCGCGCCCGCCCCCGCATAAGCCATCCCGCCGGGCAGCAGCAGACTGGCCAGCACCATGTGAAGAACGAACAGTCCGGTCAACGGGCTGTCCAGGTCGCCCGTCCACATCGTCAGGAGTGTCAGGCAGGCCAGGTCCAGCAGGATCTGCGCGCAGGCCAGGGTGGTCAGGACCGAACGGCTCTTTACCAGGGAGGGCGAAGGGCGGGTCAGGCGGTACAGGACCGCGTTGTATCCGCCGATGACGAGACCGACCCCGAGCATCGCTTCGTGGTGCCGGTACCGGTGCAAGAGCAGCCAGTCCGCCAGCGTGAAGGCGATCACGCAGGCCGCCGCGATCCAGCGCAGGCTGACGAACCAACACAGTTGGCTGAGCAGCGCGAGGCGTTGATGAATCTTGTCTTCAATCATGCCGGTGTCGCCATGAGAGGCCTATCGTATTTGTAGCATGGGCATCTTGCCCATGAGTATCACGGGCGTCCCGCCCTCGTGTGTCGCGGGCATCTTGCCCGCGTCTTTGCAGTTATTGTTCAGGTTGCACCAAAGAAGAAACAAGAGAAACAGCAAGAAACCGCGAAGACGAGGGCAGGATGCCCTCGGCACACGCGGGCGAGACGCCCGCGTCACATTCAGACACCGGCAAGATGCCCATGCTACGATTGCAAGCACACCTAGGGCACTGGCTCGGTCTGGGCCGGTTCCTGGGCCGACTCGTCCTGGATCGACCGCTCGAGATCGAGCATCTTGACCCCCGCCATGTAGTCCGTCAGCATGATCCTTCGAATATGCTTGAGCGACTCGACGGTCGTTACCATCCGTTGCAGGCTCTCCTGCATCTGGCGGAGGCACTTGACGAACCGGACGTTTCCGTCGCTCTGGCGCTCCAGAAGCCGGAGCTGAAGTTCGATGGTGGCGATCGCGTTGTTCAGTTCGTGATTCAAGGTCAGCGCCACCTGTCCGAGCATTTCCATCTTCCGCTGTTCGTTGGCCTGCAACCGCTCGGCAAGGTGATTGTACGCCTGCGCAATCTCGCGGAATTCGTCGTCGCGTTCCAGGTTCGCGCGGAAATCGAAATGCTCGTCGGAAAGCTGCCGCCCGGCTTCCACCAGCGTGTCCACCGGACGCAGCACCATCGACGCCGTCCGCAACAGGAAGATCACCGTCAGGTTGATCACCAGCAGCCCCCCGATGGCCATGCCCAGCACGACCCACCGGAACCGGCCGGCCAGGGTCGATTGCTCCCGCCGCGCCTGGTCGCGAATATGCTCGTCGATCTGGAGCACGTCGCTTTGCAGCTCGTTGGCTCTCGCCAGCGCCTCCACAATGAACTGCCTGGCCAGGTCCGGATCCTGCGCCGTGGCCAGCGAACTGACGTTCCGCTTGAACCGCGGCAGATTTCGGCACAAGGCCTGGTAGTGCGCCTGGGTGTCGCCTTCATGGATCGCGTAGTGCTCGCCGATGGCGCCCACAAGCGTGCCCACCTCATCCGTTTCATCGATCAACCGATCGAGGTCTCTTTCCTTCCCGGTCTGCAACTGGTACAGCTTGATCTCCACCACGGCGATGGCGGAGTTGAGGCGGCTGGTCTGGTCGACGGCGGTGGCCAGCAACGTGTTGACGTGGTCCAAGTCCTCCAGAACGCCCTGCAGCAGCCAGATGGCGATCACCGCCATGGCCACCAGCAGGACGACCAGTGAACCGAAAATTGCTAACAGTCTCCGCCGTAACATACAAGCCTCATGCCCGCCTAGGCGGGCCCAGTCGCGGGCCGCCGGGGAGGCCGGCCCGCCACACCGATCCGATCCCACGCCGCCCCGAGTTGGTCGATCATGTCGTAAATCGGACCATACTCCTGGGCGCTGCATGGAACATAACGTTTCAGGTCCAACTCCAAAAGCACTTTCCGCCCCCGGTCGTCGCCGTCCATTTTCATCAGCACCTCGCTGAGCCTGGCCCTCAGGTCGGCCGGCATGTCGGCGCCGGCCACCAGGGCGTTGTCCGGCACGGCCTCGCTGGTCGCAAGGCGGCGAATCTTCCACTGGGGGTTGGAACGGAGCATGTCGTCCAGGCGAAGGTCCTTGATCGCCCCAGCGTCCGCGCGGCCTTCCATGACTTCCATCGCCACGTCGTCATGTGTGCCGCTCCAGACAATCTTTGGCGCATGGCCGCCTGTCATAAGGCCGTTCTTGACCAACAGACAGCAGGGGTAGAGATTGCCTGCCGTGGTCGTCCGGACCATCGCGATGGAATGGTCCGCCAAGTCCGCAATGCTTTTGATGGGGGAGTCTTCCTTCACGAAGACCACGCCGCGGTAGGTGCTGACCCCTCCGGCGTGCTCAGGCTTGACCAGCACTTTGGCGTTCAGGCGATCCGCGGCCAGCACGGCCACCAGCGAGCCA
>CAZYDC010000085.1:0-12945 GCA_964646065.1 uncultured Planctomycetaceae bacterium
GTGGGGCCTTCGCCGCCGAAGTTGACCATCAGCGTGCGGTCGCTTGCGCGGTAGGTGGCCCAATTGACGTTTGCGTCCAGGGGTGGGGTGTCCTTGGCCTCGGTGACGATGGGCACGCCGTCCAGGACGACCGTGAGGTCCTTGGGCTGGTCGCCGGGGATCTGCACGGCCCAGCTCTTGGACTTTTCGACGGCCTTCCACGAGGCCGCTGGCGGCACGTCGTGGAGGATCGAGCCCACTCGGACGCGGTCGTCCTTCCATGCCGACAGCGTGATCGCCGCATCCGCGCGGCCGCTGCTCTTGGGCTCCAGGGCCTCCTCGTAGACGCCTTCCTTGACCCAGATCGTGTCTCCGGCGACGGCCTTGTCCATGGCCGCCTGGATCGTCTTGAAAGGCAGGGCCTCGGTGCCGGCGTTCTTGTCGTCGGCCTTGGCATCTTTCTGGGCGACGAACAGATCCGCGGACCATGCGGCGCCCGAAAGAGCGAGGATCAGCAGCAACGCGATGAAGGGCTGTCTGGAGGTGTTCACGTTTCAATTCCTTTCGCAAAGAAGGTGACAAAAGTTGAGTAGGCAATAGCCCATCGGCGCGGGAAAAGCAAGAGAAGATGTGTCTAGGGGTGCCGTGTCGGGTGCCATGCCCAAGTCCGCGCGGGCATGTCTTGGGCGATCCAACATGCCCGCGCAGACTTGGGCATGGCACCCGACATGAGCGAAGACTCGCAAAGGTTGGCATGCCCGGCCGGTTTCTTCTCTTTCTTGCTGTTACTCCCCACTCCCTACTTCCTACCCTTCACTTTCTTTCGCCCTCCGACGCGGTCGGCCCGTTGGAAGAATTCGCGGGTCAGGGCCGGGACGACCTTGTCGGCCTTGACCATGCGGATGGCCTTGGCCATGGAATCGACGTAGATTTCCAGAACCTGCTTGGCCTTGTCAGCGTTGGCGGGTCGGCCGTCGCCGGCGTAGTGCTCGGGATAATCCGCGTACCACCAGAAGCCCGATTCGATGCCCGGCAGGTGCTTCATGCGGCCCAGCGGTTTGGAGGGCTTGTTGGGCAGGCGGTCCATCTTGACCAGTTGCGGGGCGACAGCCAGCATCATCGAGGTTTCCTCCTCGTCGGCGTGTCCGCCGGGAGTGGGGCAGATGCGATGGAGTTCCGCCCGCCGCGAGGGGTCGGCCAGCCAGTCCACGTGGTACAGCGTGTAGGGCTTTTGCTCGGCCAGCATGGTCTGCGCGAAGTAGCGGATCAATTGCGAGTTTCCACCGTGGCCGTTGTAGATGAGAATCTTGTCGAACCCGTTGCGGGCGATTTCGTCGCAGACGTTCTCCAGCAGCCCGGTCAGCAGCGATGGCTTGATCGCCAGCGTGCCGGCAAAGTGCCTGGCCTCGTAAATCTGGCCGAAATAGAAGGGCGGGAAAACCACGGCAAGTTCTCGCCGGGCCGCCAGTGTGCAGACGGCATGGGCGGCCATCATGTCGGTGCCCAGCGGCAGGTGAGGCCCGTGACGTTCCAGCACGCCCATGGGCAAAATACACAAGCCGGTTTTCTTTGCGGCCTTCGCGAAGTCGCCCTCGGTCAATTCTTCCCAGTTCATAATGTGCCTTTCTTTAGGGTGGCACCCCCAAGTCCGCTTGGGGGTGGTCCAGGGTACGTGTGTCTTCCCGGACACCCCCAAGCGGACTTGGGGGTGCCACATCGACCGGCGACAAACAACGTCGCCATGTCACCTATCACTGCTTAGGCGGTCGCATGGGGAACGGGCTGGCCGGCGCGGCGGAATATCGCTCGATTTTGCCCAGCATCAATCGCATTGCCCAGCCGAGCGTGCGCCGGATCGTATGCGTCAGGGCCCACATGCCGATGATCTGCATCCCGGCCGGCTTGAAGCCCACCCGCCCGCGGCGCCACGCCAAATCCGCGATCAACCGCAGCGGATTGTAGAAGAACATGTACGCCGCCATGATGTTGAACTGCTTTCGCCAAGGCCGACCCTGGCCGCAGGCGATCACATAGTTTCCGTCGTACATGCGCGGCAGGACCGGCCTGCCGCCCGCGGACCGATACACCAGCCCGGACTCAAACATGCGGTCGTACGACCTGGACCCGGCCGACGGAGTGAGCATGAGCACCTGGAGGCTGACCGCACCCGCCCGGCGAAGCCGGCTGACCTGGTTGAGCAGCCCCCTGGCGCTGCCGCGGCTGACCAGCGGCTGGGATTCGTGGTGCATCATCATCGGCATGGGGCAGATGCCTTGCTGCCGCAGCAATCGAAAAACTTCCAGCGTCTTGTCGGTCGTCTGGCCTTTGCGCACCAGCGCGCCGGTCATGTCCTCGACGCCCAGCCAAAACGCCCGCACGCCCGCGCGATGCGCCAGCGGCAGATGCTCCCGCATCCCCAGCGTGTCATGCACCGTCACTTCGGTGCCCCAGCGGATGACCTTCCGCAGCGCCACGCCGTTGCTCTGGGCGCCGGCGAGGGATTCGAGGATCTCCAGCGAGCGGTCCGGGTTGGCGAAGAAATTGTCGTCGGTGCCGAAGAAGTACCGCAGGCCATACTGGCTGTACAGCAGCGATATTTCCTCGCGGACCCGCGCGCCGGACTTGCCCCGCAACCGCCGCTGGTTGTACGCGGGGATCGGGCAGTACTCGCACGAGAACTTGCAGCCGAACGTAATGGCCAGGGAACCGATCTGGCTGTGCTTCCGGACCAGGCCCGCCTCCAGCGGTCGCGAGGCCAGGGTCGCGCGGCGGCTGGGCGGCTCCAGGATTCCGTAGCCCGCCGTGGGCATGGGCAGTTCGTCCAGGTTGCCCACCAGGCGCTGGACGCCGGTGTTGACCAGGCCAAGCACGTTACCGGCGGGGTCGGTTCGCCCATAGACCAGGCCGGGGATGGAATCCAGGGCGCCGCTGTCCCGCGCACGCAGGAACGTTTGCCGCAGCGGTTCCCCGCCGGCCCTGCCGGACAGCAGCGTTTCCAGCAGGTTCAGCAGGACGTATTCCTCGCCGGTTACCGCCAGGTCAGCCGCCGTCGGATAAAAAACCACCCAGGGTTCAAAGATGCACAGAGACCCGCCGGCGATGACCAGCGGGCGGCGCGAAGGTTCGACCAGGCCGATGTCGCGGATCATCTCCTTGCACGCGGCCGTGTGCAGGCCCATGCTGGAAACCAGGAACAGGTCCGGCAGTCGGCCGTCCAGGCGCATTTGGGAAGGCCGGAAGTTGCGGTTCCATTGCTGCAGGACGATGCGGGTCTTGGAAAAGCCCGAATCGACCAGGGCCGAACCGATGGCCCGCGCCCCGGCCGGCGCCATTCGCAGGTCCGCGTGGATGAACGGAAGCATCCGCGTGCGATGGTCGAACGCGCAGGCGATGACGGTCGTCAAGTCGTGCTTGGCGGCGAGCGGCCGAAGCCTCTTGCGGATGCTCTCAAGCTCTCCATTCGGAAGCAACTGGTCGTCAAGGGGGCGAGATGGAAGTTCCATAATCCTGCTGTTATTCGCGATGTTTGTAAGGATGAACCATGTGTACCTTACGCAAATCACTCGGAAACAGCAACGGAAATCACCAAGGGCATCGAGCACACCAAGAGCACCAAGAGTAACAGATAGGTAGGCAGAAGAAGAATACAGACAAAATCAATGGGTCTTTTCTCATTCTGTTTTTGGGTCCTTCCGTCCTGGCACCTCTGTGCTTTTCTCGGTGCTCCTTGTGATTATCTTTGTCGTTTTCGCCCAATTGACGTCAGTCCCCACCCCAAAACGCCCCGAAACCGAATCGGCGCTTGCTGGTTGAATTGCTGGCGAGGACAATGGCCGTGTTGTGGAACCGATAGATGATTCCTTTCGGGAGCAAGCCGATGAAACACGCACGTGAGAGTTCGATCCGTCCGATGGTTGGCTCGATGGTTTGGCTGCTGCTGGCGGCCGGGATGCTGCTGGTGTGTGGGCTGGCGGCGCCGCGGGGCGCGCAGGCCGAACCGCCCAAGGCCGAGAAGCTCGACCCTGCCGCAGTGGCCGCCGACGCCGAGCGAGCCAAGATGCTCGTCGAGGTCCCCAAGAGCGCGGCGGATTACACGCTGCCCGCCGACCAGGCGCAGGCCGGGTGGGAGGGCATGGAAAAGGGCCGGGAGGAAATTCTTTGGACCGGCGCCGAGGGCACTACCAAGTTCGCGGTGGAAAAGGATTATTTCGGCCCCGGGGCCAACTCGCTGCACCTGGAGCGGCCGGATTACGGCAAGACCGTGTACGCGTATTGGAAGCTCAGCGGTATCAAGACGGGCAAGTATTACCTGGCGCTTTGGACGCAGACGAACAACGTGGAGGCCCGGACGGAGTATTCCCCGGCCAACCTGCTGCACACGTTGTTCATTAACGGATGGGTCACGCGGTTTTCGACGACGTCCGATCCGGTGCAGGTCAAGCCGGGCGTTTGGCTGACGGAGTTGCAGGGCAAGGAACCGGTGGAACTCAAGGACGGCGACGAGATCGCGCTGGCGCCGGCCTGGGGCAATTGCCAGTTCCTGCGCCTGGGCCTGTACACAAAGGAACCGGTGCGCGGCCACGGAGTGACGGGCCAAAGCTGGGGCCTCCGCGAGGGAATGCCGCTGCAAGTGCAGCTGGAGACGAAGCTGGAGATCCTGGGCACGGGCGTGGACGGGCAGGAACTCGAGGCGAAGATCACGATCGCCAATCCGATGCATCGGACGGCCAAGATCGACGCCGACTGGATGCTGGCCGACTACTTCGGAAAACCCATGGTGAAGAAGACCGAGCCTTTGAGCATCGAGCCGCATAAAGTTTGGGCCACCAGCTACAAGTTCAAGGCCGCCGGCGAGGACCATGCGTACCAGTTGGATTTGAAGACCCACGCCGCCAAGGGTTCGGATGAGCCTGGGCGGCCGCTGGAGATGATCGAACTGAACGACTTCGCGCGGCTGGGATATCTGCCCAGCGCGCCAGGCCCGCTGGACGTTTGGAACCACACGCGGCGGAACATCCAGGAGGTTCGCACCGGCCTGCGGATGTGCCTTCCCTTGGACGGGGACGACTGGCAGGTCGCCTCGCTGACGACCCGCCGCGTGCCTGCTGCGGTGCCGGATAAGCTGCCCTGGCAAAGAACGTGGGTTCCATACGGCGATAGCCGGATTCTCCCCGACGGCGTGTACGGGCGGTGGTTCCGCAAGACGTTCAAGGTGCCCGATTGGATGAAGGGCCAGCGGTACATCATCGACCTGCCGAGGATTGTGGTGGAGGGGACGCTGTTCGTGAACGGCAAGCAAGTGGCGGCCAAGCGGGAAGGCACCGACCTGCCGCTGGTGCTGGATGTGACGGACTTGCTCAAGCCCGGCGATAACGAACTGGTGTTGTGCGTCCGCGACGCCATCGGCGTGGTCAGCGAGGATTACATCGATCAATACAAACGGGTGGACGACCTGGACTCGCTCAACAACGAAGATTGGTTGACCACGACTCGGTTTTACGTGACGCTCAGTTCGGTGTACCTGCGGACGGCCCCGGCGGTCAGGGTGAACCAGGCGCTGGTGCTGCCCAAGCCCGAGCAGGGGAAAATCAGGGTGCTGGCCCGCGTGGAAAATACGACCAAGCAGGCCCAGAGAGTCGAAGTGCGCGTGTTCGTCGAGCAGTTCGGCATCCAGGTCAAGGGGGATTTTCCGTCCAAGACCGTCCCGCTGGAGGCGGGGCAGGTCAAGGAAGTGGAGATGATCGGCAGCGTGACTGGCTTGGCGGAATACACGCCTCGACATCCGAACCTGGCGAAGTTGGGGATCTGGATTTCGCCCGGTGCAAAGGACGGCAACAGGCCGGCGAGGGCGATGCTGGACATTTTTGAACAGCGGTTCGGGTATCGGCAGATGAAGGTCGAGGGCACGCAGTTCACGTGGAACGGCAAGCCCAAGCGGTTGCTGGGGTCGTTCCAGCACGGGCCGGAGGAGCACTACCAGAGGCTCGAAGGCATCGAGGCCACCCGCGACTACAACGTCAGCGGGAACTTCAAATCGCTGGACCTGTACGATGAGATCGGCAACATGACCTACCCGTCGCTGGACGGCACCGACGCGATCGGGTGGAAGTGGCTGAACAACAAGCGCGTGGAGGCCAGCTCCCATCGCGTCGCGGTGGAAACCGCCTGGCTGACAGGCAGCCACCCCAGCGTGGTCGGCTACGACCTGGCCAACGAGAGCTTCCACTACGACCCGTACGTTTCGGGCGTCGAAGGCCAGACGCGGCACGGCGAGATCCTGGCGGGCATCTTCAAACTCCTGCACGAGAAGGTCGATCCGGACCTGTGGGTCTTCAGCGACGGCGACGAGAGCCTGGGCGACCGGATCAACTTCTGCTCGTTCCATTATCTCAACCAGGGGCTTTACGGCACTTGGTCGCGGATTGACGGCAACGGGCTCAACGACCCGGTCCACGGGTACTTCCACTACGCCCCGGACAGCTTCTACCTCAACGGGGCGGCGCAGGAGCCTCGGGCCGGGACGGTGCTGCACCAGAACCCGGACTGGACGTACGGTTCGTGCGCGTGCGGCGAGTCGGAAACGTTCTGGTTCTTCGGCGCGAACAACGGCATTTTTGCGGCGCGATACCTGGGCGACAAGGCGGCCGTGTCGACCAACTACCAGTTCTGGACCGGGCGAGGCATGAGCTGGACCAAGCAGTCGCTGGACGCCTATCGCGACATGGACATGACGCTGATCTGCGGAATCTACTGGCGGAACTTCCTGGCCACAGGCGTGCAGCACGTGACGTTCATCCTGCCGCAGCAGGAGGTGCGGTACTATTCGGGCGCGCGGTTCGACCGGCGACTGACCGTGGTCGATGACGAGTTCCAGCCGGGCAAATTGCTGTTCACCTGGCAACTGCTGGACGAGAACGGCCGGAAGCTGGACGGCAAGGATTTGAGCGGGACTTCGACGACGAAGTTCCTGGACCGCAACCGGCTGGCGTTCGACCTGCCCAAGGTGACGGCCCGGACGGCCTTCACGCTGACGATGAACCTGACCAAGGACGGCCGGCAGCGGGCATACGAAGAGCGGATGATCGAGGTCTGGCCTGCGCTGGAAACGGTCAAGATGCCGCTCAAGAAGGGGGCAATCGGGCCGGCTGCCGCGGTCTTCGACCCCAAGGGAGAACTCGCGCCGATGCTGAAGCAACTGGGTTTCGCGTTTACGCCGATCGATGCGTTGGACGCAAAATCGCTTGCCGGCAGCCGCGCGCTGGTCATCGGGCCGATGGCGATGGACGACACCATGTCGGCCGCGTCGGCGGCGGTGCGGGAGTTTGTCGCCGGCGGCGGGCGGGTGATCCTGCTGGAGCAGACGAGCATGATGGCCCTGCCGGCCGACACGTACGTCGAGCACGCGGGCACGTTCAGCCAGGCGTTCGTGCGAGCGAGCGACCACCCGGTGATGAGCGGCCTGAACGACGTGGCCTTCGTGATGTGGAATCCCGGGCATCGGATTTGCGACCGCGTGTATCGCAGGCCGGCGCGGGGAAATTTCATGACGCTCGTGGAGTGCGGCCAGGACGGCAGCCTGATCTGGACGCCGCTGATGGAAGTGTACGTGGGCAAAGGCTCGATCCTGGCGACGCAACTGCCGCTGACGTCGCGTTGGAAGACCGAGCCGATGGCGGCCGAGATGCTCGTGCGGATGCTGGCGTACCTGGACAAGCCCATTTACCGCTCGCCGCAGGACACGCTGGTGGTGGTCAACGGCTCCAAGGAGGTCCAGTCGCGCCTGGCGGAAATCCGCGCCAGCGTGAGCGATAAACCCGATGCGGGCACGACGTGGCTGCTGGACATGCACTCGCCGGTGGACCCGGCGCGGTCGGCGTCCATCAAGCAACTCCTGGAAAACGGCGGCACGCTGATCGTTCATCGGGCCGCGCCCAAAGACGCCGCGTGGCTGTCGGAATTGATCGGCAAATCGGTCACGGTCACGGTCCAGCCGTACCAGTCGTGGGAGGACCGGCAGATGCTGGACCAGCCGGGCAATGCCCTGGTGGCCGGGCTCAACAACGTGGACTTCTACTGGCGGTCGCTCATCGTCAGCGAGGCGGGCGACGGGACGGACCAGATTTCCAACGGCGTGCAGAAGCATCGCTTCGGCACCGAGTACGTCGCCCGCGTCGAAGGCGCCAAGGACGTGCTGTTCCCCGGCGGATTGGCCGAGGTCCCGGCGGGCAAAGGCCGCGTGATCTTCGACCAGCTCAATTGGGAGATGCCCGAAACGGACATCGTCGGCGGCAGCCCGCGGCGGGTGATCTCGATGCTGCTGACGAACCTTGGAATCGCGCAGCGCCCGCCCAACCCCAAGCCGGTCCTGCCGGACGGCGTGGCGTTCGAGACGCTGGACATTTCCAAGCAGGCCAACACCTCGATGGTGGACACCAAGGCCGGCGGGACCGAGGACTGGTGCAGTTGGGGCCCGGACGCCGACATCCGCGACATGCCGACCGGCAAGGTGAGCTTCACCGGCACGCCGTTCGACGTGCCCAAGGGCCCGCTCAATGCGATCTGCCCGCGGTGTAACTATATTAAGTACCTCAAGGACCACGGCCCCGATTCCGTGACGGTGCCTGTGGGCAAGAGCGGCGTGGCCGGCATCTGGCTGCTGCACACCGGCGGATGGTCGGGCGGCAAGGCCTCGTTTGGCCGCCGCGAAATTTGGTACTCCGACGGCGCCAAAGAGGTCATCGACATGAACGGCGACAACATGGGCGACTGGAACTACGGTCACGACCAGTTCCCCGACGAGGAGTACACCACGACGACCGTCGCGTGGAAGGGCGCGTGCAAGCAATACCCCATGACGCGAGTGTACAAGACGCTGTGGGTCAACCCGCACCCGGCCAAGCGGATCGACAAGATCGTGATTACCAACGCCGGCATGGAGGAACAGCAGTGGCGATTCGTGCCGCACTTGGCGATCACGCTGGCGATGTCGCGGGGCGCCGCGGCGGCCGGCGGCGACGCGGCCAAGGCCCAGGCCTTGATCGCCGAGGCGACCAAGCTGTTGGAGAGCAAGCAGGAGAAGGAAGCGCAGGCCAAGCTCGAGGCCGCGCTGGCCGCCGACGGCGCCAACACAGGCGCCTGGGCGCTTCTGACAGGACTGCGGGCCAAGACCGACGACGCCAAGACCTTCACCTCGCTCTGCCAGAAGTGGATGGCCGCCGACGGCAAGAACCCCCAGCCGTACAACGTCCTGGCGGCGTACCTCGAAGGCAAAGGCCAGAAGGAAGAGGCGCTCAAGCTCTACAAGCGGTCGATGGAGATCGAGTGGAATCAGCCGCCCACCGGCGAGGCCGTGCGGCGGTTGGAGAAGGAGCTTAAGAAGTAGAGAATCAGCCCGAAATCAGGCTTTTGAATTTCTTGCGGACGAGCAGCAAGAGTCCCACTCCCTGCATTGCCATCAACGCTGACATTGGCTCCGGTGTGACTGGACCGCCTCCGTTATTTATTTGCCCTGTACCAGGGGTCGCCTGGACATAGTCAAACGAAACGTCTCCATTTCCTCCCCAGGCACCCCGTCCGTAGATGGTGGGCAAATACCCGGATCCGAGCGGATCGACATTTACGGACCCAGAACCGATCCCGTCGATATTGTATCCTACCGTTGTACCCGTTGACGTTGTGCTGATCGCAATTGTGACGTCATACCAGGTATTGTTCGAGATCATTCCCGCGAAATCCTCTTGGTCAGTCACATGGCCAATTTCACCCAGACCTGTTCCGTCATATTGGTAAACATTGAAACCGTCTTCGGGGCTGCAGGAAGTGATATCCATTCTAAGTGCATCTCTAAGCGGCATATTTGCAAAGGGCGCCATAGAGAGAGCGATTCCCGCTTCGCCCGTATTATTCAACCTTACTCGGAAATTGTAAACGGAGTTAAGCGGGTCGCCCTGGTATAGCATCTGCATTGGCATGTAGTCGCCGCTCCCAGTGACTTCCATCACGCCGTCATGTTCACTCCAAGTTACGGGTGCCGTGTTCCACGCGGTAATGCCGCCGCCCGCATCGTACCACCCCAAGTTATTTGTTGCCCACAATGAAGTGTCAATCGTGTTCCCGTTAAAGTCATCCCTGAATGTTCCTGGAGGGGGGTTATCGGCATATGAACCGGCTGCAAATGCCAGCGATGTGATCACGGCAAAACAGAATGCGAGTCGAAACATCTTGTTCTCCTTTCAGAACAGTTCCCGAAACACCCGAACCCCCGGACGATCCATGCGGGGTTCATAAAGAATGCAACCGGAATCCTACCGATTCCATCCAAATTTCGTCAAGTCGGGTAAATACCTGATTTTGCGAAATTTCTTCAAGGAAGCAGTAATCGCCGGCTGTACGGTCTTCGCGCGAAAAGCCGGCAACGGCTGCTGCCTACACTCGCTGGAAATCGATGAACCCCTGCTCCACGTCCGAGCGAAGCAGCCGCACGCGGAGGCGGTCGCCGACTTTCACGCCCTCGAAGCCTTGGACCAGCTTCCCTTCGACGGGCGGTTGGAATACCCGGACCCACGTGCCCTTGGGCGATGCGCCGGTCGAGATCGCGTCGAACTGCTCGCCGGTCCTGGACTCCAGCAGCATCGCGGCCGCCGACTTGGCGATCTGCCGCTCGACCTTGTTTGCGTCGTCCTCCTTCTGTGTGCAGTGGCTGGCCAGTGCCGCCAGTTCGTCCCGGCTGTACGGCGTCGCCGAGCCCGTGATCGCGGCCTTGAGCAGACGCTGCGTGACGAGGTCCGGGTACCGGCGGTTGGGCGCGGTCGAGTGCGTGTAGTCCTCGACGGCCAGGCCGAAGTGGCCGGGCGCCGCGTCGCCGGGGGATTCGACGACGTACTCGCCTCGCCCCAGCAACTTCACAATCGTCAGCGACAGGTCGGGGAACCGCACCGGGTCGGCCGCTCGCCGCTGGCTCAGGAATTGCGACAGGGCCTTCGCGTCGGGCGTCGCCCCAAGCCGCACGCCGTATTGCGAGGCCACCTCGACGATCCGGTCCCACAGTTTGGGCGTTCGCACCACGCGGCGAAGCGAGGCAAATCCCTTGGCCGCCAGGTATCGCGCCGTCACGCCGTTGGCCGCGATCATGAAGTCTTCGATCAGCTCCTTGGCCCGGTTCTTTCGATCCACGGCCAGGTCGAGAATCCGGTCGCCCTCGAAGACCGGCTGTGCCTGGATCGTCTCCAGGTCCAACGCGCCGTGCTCGTGCCGGAATGCCTTGGCCTGCTGCGCGACCCGGTCCTGCGTGCGCAGGTTTTCGTCCAGCCCGGGCACCTTCGCGATGGGCGCCGGCATCGGACCCTGGCCGTCCAGCCAGGCCGCCACGCTGTTGTACGCCAGCTTGGCCCGATTGCGGACCGTCGCCGCGTAGATGTCCGACGCTTGCATCGTCCCGGCCGAGTCGAACGTCATCTCGATCACGACGGCAGGGCGGTCCGCCTGGTCGCTCAGCGACGTCAGGTCGGTGGACAGCCGCACCGGAAGCATCGGGAAGATCTGGGCCGCCGTGTACACCGACGTGGTGTTGTGGCGGGCGTCCAGGTCGATGGCCATGCCCTTGGACACCAGGCCGTCCACGTCGGCGATCGCCACGAGGATCTTGACCGTGCCGTCCGCCCCGGCCGCCGCGACGGTAAGCTGGTCCAGGTCGAGCGAGTCGTCGTTGTCGATCGAGGCCCAGGGCAGGTCCCGCAAATCCCTGGCCGCGTCGTTGGTTTGCGCGGACGCCGCCTGGAGTTTTTCCAGCTCGGCAATGGCCGCGTGACTGGACTGGGTAAACAGCCCGCGCTGGGACATCGCCAGGCGGGCAATCCGTTGCAGCGTGTCGCGTTGTTGAGTCGAATTCACATTCATGCGGCCTCCGCGAAAAATGGTTTCGTTCGTATCCCGTGCCGCATCGTAATGGGCATCGGTGTGCAATTCAAGTCGCTGCCGCGAGGAGCGAAGGGCGAAGAGCGAAACGGCGAAGAGGCTATTTGGCCGCCGGGCGATTGCCGGGGTTGCCAAGCCGATTTTACCGGGCTGGGAGATGAATTCGTAACCCGTTAGAACCTGCCGGGAAGCCACTGGAACGGGCAGGCGGCCCATCAGAACGGGCAGGCGGCTCATTAGAACCGGCAGGCGGCTCATTAGAACCCGTTGGGAAGTCACCGGAACCCGCCCGTAGATCGACAAGTGCCCTACATGCATCGAGTTATCGATTCTAAAATCGCTTCTCGCGTGTTTTTTCGTGTTATTCATGGTGATCCTTTCATAGTTCCGGCTCGCCCGTCGCACCAGGGTTCCGGAGCGGGATTACCGGATTGACCGATTTAGAGGATTCGGAAGCATTTCTTCATCCTGTAATCGGGCGATCCTTGTAGCCCCGCCTCCGGGTCTCTTTCCGTATTCAATTTTCGCCGGTTGTCATTCGTCGTTCGTCATTTGCTTACCTCTACTCTTTGGTTGTCCAATCGTCGTCGTGGGGCGCTTTCCGGGTGCCATGCCCAAGTCTGCGCGGGCATGTCTTCAACCCTGGACATGTCAGTGGACTTGGACATGCCCGCGCAGACTTGGGCCCACCCAGGCGGGTCTTCGCTTCGTTACGACATGGCACCCGGCGCAATACACGCGTCGTGGGGCGCGCGAAAAAACACGCGCCCCCATAGAAGGGTGATTTTTCACTTATTTTCGCGAAAATTCCGGATATTTTCCGGAGGCGTTTCCGTAAGTCCTTGGCTGGCCATGACCGGATTTCCGGAGGTGGGTCGAAAATAGTTCGGAATTATCTTCGCGCGGATTTGGCAAGATGGGCAACCCCGTTTGGCATGGAATTTGTGCCGTGCCGCACAACTCTTCGTGGCACCCTTCTTGTGGCACCCCCAAGTCCGCTTGGGGGTGTCTTGGCGTTAGGGACTGTCCCCTTTTTCGGGGCTGTTTCCGAAA
>CAZYDC010000086.1:0-12918 GCA_964646065.1 uncultured Planctomycetaceae bacterium
GGAAGTCGCCGCCGCCGACTACCCGCAGATTCGCCTGCTGTTCGTGGACAACACCGTCTCCGTCTCGCCGCAGAAAGATTTCACCGGCCGCTGGGAAGTTTGCAGCCCCAAGACCGTCGGCGGATTCAGCGCGGTGGGCTACTTCTTCGGCCGCGACCTCTACAAGGCGCTCAAGGTCCCCGTCGGACTCATCCACACCAACTGGGGCGGCACCCCCGCCGAGGCCTGGACCAGCGCCGACGGACTGAAGGATCCCCTGCTCACCCACTATCGTCAGCGGGCCGAGGACTTCGCCAAACGCGCCACGGAAATCCTGGACAACTACTTCAAGGCCGTGGACGCCTACAAGGCCAAACTCCAGAAGTCGCTGGCCGACGGCAAGGGCGTGCCCACCGGCATTCCCGAGCTGCCGGGCGAGTTGCGAGACGCCGGCATGCCCTGCTCGCTGTACAACGGCATGATCTCTCCGCTGGTCGGGTTCCCCGTTGCCGGGACGACCTGGTACCAGGGCGAGGCCAACGCCGACCGCGCCAAGGAATACCAGACCCTGCTGCCGGCCATGATCCAGGATTGGCGAACGCACTGGCAGGACCCCAAGATGACCTTCCTGATCGTGCAGCTCGCGAACTTCATGCAGCCCAACCCGCAGCCCGAAGACACCGGTTGGGCGCGCCTTCGCGAGGCGCAGACCCTCACGGCCGCCAACGTCGCCAAGACCGGCCTGGGCCTGGCCATCGACATCGGCGACGCCGCGGACATTCACCCCAGGAACAAGCAGGACGTCGGACACCGCCTGGCCCTGGCGGCGCTGGCCATCGAGTACGGCAAGGAGATCGAATTCTCCGGGCCGATGTACAAGTCCATGAAGGTTGACGGCGACAAGGCCGTGCTGGAATTCACGCACGTCGGCGGCGGCCTGGTCGCCAAAACGACCGACGTGAAAGACGCCCCGCTGGCCGACAGCCCGCTCAAGCGATTCGAGGTCGCCGGCGAGGACAAGAAGTTCCACTGGGCCACCGCCAGGATCGACGGCGACAAGGTAATCGTCACCTGCCCCGACGTGCCGCACCCCGTAGCCGTCCGCTACGCCTGGGCCAACAACCCCACCGGTTGCAACCTGTACAACAAGGCCGACCTGCCGGCAGTGCCGTTCCGAACGGACGATTGGCCGCAGTAAAGCGACGCGGGGCGCCTGAAACGACAACGGGCGGCATGGTCATTATTCCATACCGCTCGTTTCTTTTTCATCGCCTTAGGGCGTCATAACAATTTGCTTGTCTGCCCTGGCTGACACAGTTCTAATGCTTTTCATGGGCAAACGAAATCACACAAATCAGGGCCTGCGGGAAGATTCTAACTCGAAGGAGAACCATATGGGTCTGCAAGACGAAAGCGATCAGGTTGTAAAGGCGCTCGGGACGGTCCACGAATTCTACGACAGATCATGGAAACAACTCATAGGTTTGATGAAATGGGGGTTCGGCATTGTGGCTGTAGCCTTGCCCATTATCGTTTTGGTTTCGCAATCGTTCAGCCTAAAAAACGAGGCGGACTCTCTCAAAAGCGAACTCCGTGCCGAATCTACCGCACAGCTTACAACCCTCAAAAGCGAACTCCATGCCGAATCCAATACACAACTTACAATGCTTAAGAGCGAACTCCGCGCCGAATCTAACTCGCAATTGGTGACGCTCAAGAATGATTTTCATGCAGAATCTGACGCACAGCTCGCCACGCTAAAGAACAAAATCCGCGCAGAATCTGACGCGCAGCTTGCCCAGCTCAAAAGCGAACTCCTTGCCAATTCTAGCGCACAGCTTGCTTCGCTTAAAAGAGAAATCCTTGCAAACTCTGACGCACAGCTTGCAATTCTCAAAAGCAAAATCCGTGAAGAATCAACCACGCAAATTGCGGATACGACAACACAAATAGTCACCGGAGTGAATGATGTTCTTAAACGCTTGCAAGATGCCCTGAAAGTTACTTTTACGCAGGCTTCCGACCAGATAAATCTAGCCACGAACTTTGACCGAGCTGCCATTCTACTTGTGATGGGTGCTCATAATGCCAGCATACACGGTTACGCCATCGCCGCGCAAAACTTTGCGAATTCAGGATCTTTGGCTATTGCAGCCAGCAACTCAGAAATTGAAGCACAGGCATGTACCGCCCTACAGCTTTGCCTACCAGTCCTTAAAGCTAAAGATTTCGACGGGGCTGTAGGTGCTGGTATTAAGAAAGTGATACAAACCCTAATTACCGATCTAGGGGCACATAAGGATAACAAGGACTACGCTGCACAACTATTGCTGATAAAACCGGCATTTGAAAAAGCAATTACACGCAACTGACAAATACCCCGGTTGGGAGTGCGAGTCGTCTTCGACTTGCACACGGAATCTCTGCCGTTGTCGTTGGAAAAAACAAGCCCCCTTGTCGCTCCGACCGCCTGAGGGAGGATTTGGAACTTGCGGGGGAGCATCCGTTGAACCCTTCCGCGTTGTTGCTGTTTCTTCAATGCGTAGTTGCTGTTTCCTCGCCCCGAATGGGGCGGTGGATTTGTAGCCCACCGCGTGAGCGGTGGGTATCTGACGCGCGGGATAGCCGAGCCCCGCGGCGGGGCGACACTACGGGGGCGGGACGGCCTTCTTTCGCCCCTGCCGGGGCTGGATTGTTTCGGGGAAACGGTTCCCACCGCTTACGCGGTGGGCTACAAATCCACCGCCCCTTTCGGGGCGAGGAAACAACAAAGACACAGCGAAGAAACTACAAAGAAACAGCAAAGGGTCCGTGTGCGGACCTGCCCCAAAATGACCGCGGACGGACGGGAGACCCTCTGGGAACGCCAATCTCCTGATTGGCTCTTTCTGTTTTTCCCGCGTCAATCTCGCGACGAGGGTTGGTGACAATTCCCTAAGAGCCGATCGGGAGATCGGCGTTCCCAGGAGAATTCCGGAACTCCGGGGGCAAGAGGGGTTTTGAAGAGGGAGGAAAACGTGTAAGATCGTGATGTACACCTCCTGATCGCCGCGAGGCCCGAGGCTGTCTTGGGAATCCGGCGGATCGCGTGAAGTACAAGCCTTTGGAGAACGCAGCGTGAATCAGAAGATCAGAGCGAACATATTGGAACGGCGCAGTGTTGTGACGCGGGCGTCTCGCCCGCGTGTGTCGCGGACATCTTGTCCGCGTCTGGGGAATGAAGACGCGGGCGAGACGCCCTCGTCACACGCGGACAAGATGTCCGCGTCACAACTGCTTCTATTGGCGGCGGCGATGGTGTCTTTCCTGGCGGCGTCGGTGGACGCGGCCGAGGTGAACTTGCTGACCAATGGCGGGTTCGAGATCGCCGGGCACATGACGGCCAAGCGGATCAAGGAGGAGGTCAAGCGCGGCATGGCCTTCGAGTCGGCCGACCCACAGCTCCCCTTGCGATGGTACTGGGTTCCCGACGGCGCCGTGGACCTGCGGCTGTCGTCCGACGCGCACGCGGGCAAGCGCTCGCTGCAAGTCGCCTGCCCCAAGGGCAACCTGAGCATGTACATGTCGATGATCGAGGTCGTGCCGGGCGCGACGTACACGTTCGGCGGCTGGGCCAAGGGCAAAGGCAGCGGCCGCGTGACAATTCTGGGCAACGCGTACGAAGGGCAGAAGGAGCTCGGGGCCGTGGACCTGCCCGTCGGGGCCGACTGGGCCAAGGCCGGCGGAAAAGTGACCATCCCCGGCAACATCCGGACCGTGGTGGTCCGCCTCACCGCGTGGAATTCGCCGCAGGTGAATTTCGACGATCTGTACTTCTCGGCGAACCTGGCCAAGCCGTTCGACGTGGACGCCGTGATGACCACCAAGTTCAAGAAGGACGATCACACGCTGATGCTCGTGGATTTCGACGGCGAAGGCCAGTACCGGTTGCAGTCGGCCAAGCTGACGGACGACAAGGGCGGGCGGTTCGGCAAAGGCGTGCGGATCGAAAAATCCGACGTCTCGACGGTGGGCATTCCGCTGGCGATCAAGGAAATGCCGCCCGAGGGCACGCTGGAGTTCTGGTTCGCGCCCGACGACGACCCGCAGGAAATCTACATATTCATGGACGTGCTGGCCGAATCCGACGAGGTGATGACGCTCCACGCGGACACCAGCAGCCTGTTCCGGCTGTTCTGGAACGTCGCGGAAGGCGGCGACGCCGAACACATGTTTGACATTCGGTGCTCGCCCGATGTCTCCCGCGCGTGGTTCTGTCCGGGTCAGTGGCATCACGTGGCCGCTCAGTGGGACCGCGAGGCCGTGCGGTTCTACCTGGACGGCGCGCTGGTGAATTACTCGACGAATCGCCCGCTGCCGTTCCTCAAGACGCCCACGGCGCTGCGGCTGGGTTCCAACGCCAGTTGCCGGGCGTGGTCCGGCACGTTCGACGAGGTGCGTCTGTCGGACATCCAGCGGTACGGGCCGGTCGTGCCCCTGGACACGCAGTGGCAGGCTCTGCCGGTCGCCGTGTCGGACGCGCCCAAGGACGCCGCGAAGGCGGCGCCGGCCAAGGCCGCGCCCGCGCCCGATTTCGTCAAGGAGCGCAAGAGCCTGCTGGGCACGATCCCGCCGGCCCCGGCGGGCGCCGTCGCCTTCGACGCCTCGCAGGTCAAGCCGCTGGTGCAGGACGACAAGGATTTCCTGATCATGCCCGACACGCCCGTCAAGGGCATGACCGTGGCGCGAGTCGGGGCAGCCAGTGTGCCGCTCCTGCGCATGCCCGACCGCGACGGCGGATACTGGACGCTCAAGGGCGCCCCCGCCGGAAAGTATTTCGTCGGCATCTGGTACGAGTCCAGCAACAACGTTTGGAACGGGACCGGCGCGACCTTGCTCGAAGCCCCGCAGTCGTCCAACGGGCCGATCAAGGTTTACCTCAACGGCCGGGCCGTGCAACTTTCGACGCACTCCGAACCGGTCCAGGTCGCGCCCGGCGTCTATTATGTCGAGGCCCAGTCCAAGTCCGCCGAGCCCATTAAGGACGGCGACGAGATCGAGATTATGGGCTCCGTCAACCAGCCGATCAAGGTGGCCCGCCTGACGCTCTACCCCCACGAGCCCGCTCGCGGTCACGGCTGGATGTTCGAGAACTACGGGGCCAATATGTTCGCCCGCGACACCGCGCTGCGGTTGAACGCCTTCTGCGGATTCCAGGCGGGCGAGGGCAAGTCGGTGGGGATCTATGGGATGGAGCAGCAAACCACCGGTGCCGATTGCCTCAAGAAGGCGGCCGACGGACAAGCGCTCGCGTTCTACCAGGTGGCCAACCCGCTGAATGTGCCCCTGACCGTGAAATGCAAGGTCGAGGCCAGGGCGTATTTCCGCGAGCTGGTCGGTTCCGAGGAAATCACCCTCGAATTGAAGCCGCACGAGCAGGTCAGGCGGGAGCTGCCCTTCAAGATCATTCCCGATTCGCGCCGCTACACGGTTGAAATCAAGGTCTCCGCCGTCAACCCGCCGGCCTTGGGCTGGCCGGCCGCGGACACCATCGATTTCTTCAAGGGCTTCCGGCAGAGTGTGCCCTGGCCCGACGCGTTCAACAACGAATTCCGGCGGTCGCTGGCGCTGACCCAGCCGGTGCCCGGAGCGCGGCAGGAAATGTCGTTCAACGGCGATTGGGAAAGCGCCCTGACGACCGTGCCCAATCAGCCGCCGGTTCCCGCGCCGGCCGGCCTGAAGTGGGAGACCCTGCGGGTGCCGTTCGCCAAGGGCTATGACCAGAATCCGCCGCCGCACGGGATGTACCTGCGCCGCACGTTCACGCTGCCCGAGGGCCAGGGCAACCGCACGTGGCGGCTGCTCATCGACGGCGTCCAGGACGACGCCACCGCGTACGTGAACGGGCAGAAGGTGGGCAACGTTCGCGGCGTGCGCACGCCGCTCTTGTGCGACATCACCAGCGCCCTGCACGCCGGCCCCAACGAGGTGCTGCTCGTGCTGCGCGACGGTCTGGCGAACATGGATTCCGCGTACGTCAATCCCAAGAACCCCATTTCGGACCGCGAGTTCCTGGACGTGCCGGGCACCGGCTCCCCGTCCAGCTTCGGCGTTTCGGGCGTGCGGCTGCTGTCCTCTCCGCTGGTCACTGCCGAGGACCTGCTGGTCAACGCCTCGGTTCGCAAGAAGCAGCTCACGGCGACTTTCACCGTGACCAACCGCGAAAAGGACGCCCGCAAGCTCAAGGTCAAGGCCACCGTCCTGGACGCGGGCCAGCCTGTGATGGACCTGGGCGAGGCGACCATCGACCTTGCCGCGGGCGCCGACAAGCCGCTCAACTTCACCGCGCCCTGGGCCAACCCCGTCATGTGGGGTCCCGGTTCACCCAAGCTCTACACGCTGGCCGTCGAAACCACCGACGCCGCGTCGGGCCAAAAGCTCGACCTCCTGCGCGAGCGTTTCGGCTTCCGGGAATGCTGGATCGAAAAAGGTCACTTCATGTTTAACGGCGTGCCGGTCCGGCTCAAGGGCAGCAATTGCCAGGGCGGCGGCGGGCTGGTCGGCAGCGACGACGTGCAGTGGACCCGAGGCTCGGACGGCATGGAAGATTACCTCGACGAGTTCGGCGTCCTGGCCGGTTACTACACGCTGGGTGGCCTGGGCAACACGCCCAGCCGCCACAATGTCGAAAGCAATTTGTACTGGCAGGTCGAGACCAAGAACGTCCTCGCCGGGGCCAAGCAGTTCATGAACCACCCCTGCCTGATCGCGTGGGATTTGTCCAACGAGTGGCTGTCGTACCTGGACTACGGCGGCGGCGACCCGCTGGCCGGGGCGCGGCGGTTCAAGGCGGTCGGCGACGCGCTGACGGCGCTGGACCCGTCCCGCTGGATCCTCTACGACGGCGACGGCGACCTGCACGGCCTGTGGAACACGTTCTCGGAACATTACTCGAGCCCGTACCCCGGCGACAACAGCATGCGCGGCCACTCGGGCTACCTGCCCGACAGCCGCTACTGGCGCGAGCTGGACAAGGATTTCAAACCGGGCGAGGGCATCGCCTCCGGCAGCAGCCGCGAGATGTACCACCCCGACCAGACTCCGATGATGAACACCGAGAACTCCTGGAAGGTTGACGGCCTGCAACCGCCGGGCCTGAGTTTCGTGCTCAACGAGGACCACGTGCTTTCGCCCGCGATCGACTCCGGGCGCGGCGCGAGCGTGTGGTTTTGGAAGAACAACCTGGACGGCCACCGCGACGCGGGGTTCTCCATCGTCTGCAACTACACCGCGATCACGGGCCTGAACCGGCGCGGACACATGATCCAGTGCTTCATCATGCCCGAGCAGTCGCACCACTATTTCAGCGGGCAGAAGCTCGACCGCCGCTACTCGCTGCACAACGACCTGATGGTCAAGAGCGATTACGATTTCCGCTGGAGCCTCGTGGACGCGGCCGGAAAGGTATTCACCGAAGGGGATGACAAGCGCGCCATGGACAGCGGCGACCTCCAGCGAGGGCAATTCGCTCTGAATCTGCCGATCGTGAAGGAACGCACGCTGTTCACCCTGCGGCTGGACCTGCTGGCCGACGGCAAATTCGCCTACGGCGAAGAACGGGACATCGACGTTTGGCCTGACACGAGTGTCGCGGACATCTTGTCCGCGCGTGGCGCGGGCGTCTCGCCCGCGTCTTCGCCGTCTCCGGCCGTTTCCTCTTCTGATGTTGCTTCTGCGGAACTAGAACAACAAAAACAACAACGGCAAGAGGCAGGCAAGATGCCTGCGACACACGCGGGCGGGACGCCCGCGTCACGCAAGATCGCCCTGTTCGACCCTGCCGGCCTGACGGCGGGCGTGTTCAAGAAGGCCGGCATCGCGTTCACGGCCATCGACAAGCTGGGCGTTCCCGAGGGCAAACCGTCCGAGACCGTGCTGGTCCTGGGCGAGCACGCCGTGCAGGCCAACATGGAAGCGGCGGCGAGTTCCCTGGCCGCCTTCGCCGACGCCGGCGGACGCGTGGTCGTACTGATGCAGGACAGGCTCCTGCCCGCCCTGCCGATCCGCACCACACTGGAAACCCACGAATGGTGCAGCATGAATTTTCCGCGAACCCCGCAACACCCGATCCTCAAGGGGATCGATCCGTGGGACCTCCAGCTCTGGTCGCCCGATCACGTGACCGCCAAGGGTTCGTACTCCAGGCCGGACAGCGGTTCGTTTGTCCCGCTCATCGACGGCGCCGGCGACCACGAACGCGCCGGACGCAGCGCCATGGACTGGAACCAGCTTCTGGAATGCTATCGCGGCCAGGGCTCGTACCTGCTCTGCCAACTGCCGCTGATCGAAAAATACGACGTCGAGCCGATGACCCGCGAACTGCTCGCGAGAATCGTCGCCTACGAGACCGCCGAACCGCAATTCGTCATGCCGAACAAAACGCTCAAAGTCGTCGGCGACCCCGCCGGTTCCACGACGGCAAAACTTAAGGACCTGGACGTTTCGTTCCAGCCGGCCAAGGCCGACGCCGCGCTGGACGCGGAATCGGTGCTCCTGCTGGACGCGGCCGCTCTGCCGGCCGACTTCGCGGCCCCGGCCTCGTGGAAGCAGGCCATGGAACAAGGCGCCGTGGTCCTGGTGCATGGCGCCTCGCCCGCGCAGAAGCCCCTGCTCGAAGCCCTGGCCGGAAAGACCGTCGATATCACCGTCCAGCCCTACGCCATGTGGGAAGGCCGCGGCTACCGCAACGGGTTCACCTGGCTGACCCCGGGCCTCAGCCACATCGACCTTTACTGGAAACTCTACGACGGTTCCGAGGGCGGGACCGCGCAGGCCGAGTGGCCCAAGCTCAAGATCGAGGACCTCAACTACTGGTCGGTCCATGCCGAGGGTGCCGTGGAGCACGTCTACCCCGGCGCGCTGGTCGAAATCCCGGTGGGCAAGGGCAAGCTGATCGTGGACGAGATCCGCTGGGACACTGCCGACAAGAAGGTCGAGCGTCTGACGTGGCGGGTCGTCTCGGCCATGATGGCCGGGCTGAACGTCCGCGTCGCCCCGTACGTTCCGCCGCGCGACCTGCCGGCCAACGTCGTGTACAAGCCGGTCGATCTGTCCGCCTTCTGCAATCGCGGGCTCAAGGACGACGTCGGCGACGACGGCAAGGGCGGCTGGCCTGACCAAGGCCCCAAGGCCGACATGCGCCAATTCCCCACCGGCGACCAGAATTTCGGCGGCGTGCCGTTCTCCATCGGCAAGGAACCGCACTGCTGCATCGTGCTCAAGTCCAACAGCAGGCCGCTGCCGGACCTCTACCCCGATGAAGTCACCATCCCGATGGGCTACCCGGTCGAGGGCCTCAGCTTCCTGCACTCCACCGCGTGGGGCGCCATGGCCCCGACGGGCGTGTACGACATCCAATACGCCGACGGAACGGCGACGCAGATCGTGCTGGTCGAGAACGAGAACATATTCGGCTGGACGCGGGCGCCGGCGGAGTTCCCGCGAGAGCGAGGCACGCGCAGCCGCGTCGCATGGACCGGCACATCGCCGATCTTCCCGGTCATCTGCGTCTGCCAGATGCTCTGGGTCAACCCCAAACCCGACGTGCCCGTCAAGGCCGTACGGTTCGCCAACCCGCCCAAAAACATGTGCCCCGTCCTGATCGCCGTTACGGCCGCACTCAAACCGGGCAAGGCCGACATCGAAGGAATGGCCGCGGCGGTAATCAAAGCACGAGAATGCCTCAAAAAAGGCATCGACGCCGCCGACGCCGGCAAAGACGCCGAAGCCCGCGACGCCTTCGAGCAGGCCCTCAAGGCCGACCCCAATCTCGACGCCGCCCACCAGCGGCTCTGCGAACTCCAAGAGCGCAGCCACGACGAGAAAGCCGCCCTGGCCGCCTACAAGGCCTGGGCCGCAGCGGGCGCTCGAACCCCCCTGCCCTACAACAAGATCGGCCAGATCCTCGAACGCCAGGGCGACAACAAGGGAGCCCTGGACGCCTATACCAAGAGCCTCGAAGTGGAATGGAACCAACCCCCGATCATCGAGGCCAAGACCAGACTCCAGAAACTGCTCAACCAGAAGTAGAGCGTAGCGCGTGGAACGTAGCATCTTGTGGCACCCCCAAGTCCGCTTGGGGGTGTCTTTCTTTTGCGCATCGCCCCAGACACCCCCAAGCGGACTTGGGGGTGCCACAAGACTTGGGGGTGCCACAAGAGGTGTCGGCACAAATTCCGTGCCAAAGTGGGTTGCCCATCTTGCCAAATCCGCGCGAAAATAATTCTGAACTATTTTCGACCCCCTCCGAAAATGCGGTCATGGCCAGACAAGGACTTATGGCAACGCACCGGCCGAAAATCCGGAATTTTCGCGAAAAAAAGTGAAAAATCACCCTTCTATGGGGGCGCGTGTTTTTTCGCGCGCCCGGCCGCGAGTGTTGCGCGGCGGCGGACCAGCAATTGCGCGGCGGGCCATCCCTGGCCGCCGCGTCGTGACAGAGGTGGCGACCGGGTTGGCCGCTACCCATCTCAGAGATCATGTGAGACGGAATGAGAATGACGAATGACAAATGCCCAATGACGATGACTGACCCAGGCGCGGCTGCGGCCGCGAGGTGCAGACATGCCCACGCGGTACGCCCATGCCCGCGCAGACTTGGGCATGGCACCCACAATGGGTTGTGGGTCGAACCTCAAAGACCCACGAGAATAATTTCAAGAACCCACAAAAAGAGGCCGTCCGAAATCATAACATTCGGTAAACACAGTTCTTGTAGTTTAGCGCAGCTCGAAAACCGGGTTCTAATGGCTTCCCAACGGGTTCCGGGGAGCCACCCGCCGGTTCTAATGAGCCGCCAGCCCGTTCGGGTGGCCTTCCGACAGGTTCCAATGCGTTACGAATTCACCTCTGGGCCGGTTATTCCCGGTCATTCCGGGCTATTCCCACCCGCCGCCCAGCGCTTTGTAGATTGTCACCAAGTCGGTGGAAAGCGTGCTATCACTTTGGGCCAGCGAGGTTTGGGCCGCGTAGAGAGCGCGCTCGGCGTCGAGCACGGACAGGAAGTCTGTGCGGCCGTTGCGGTACAATTGCATGGACAGGTCCAGCGACCGCTGGTTGGACTGGGCGGCGGCGGCGAGGGCCTGGCGGTGGACCTTCTCCTTGGCGAAGGCGACCAGGGCGTCCTCGACCTCCTGCAAGGCGGTCAGCACGGTCTGGCGGTAGACGATGGCGGCCTGCCGCTGTTGGGAGGTCTTGAGCTCGATGTTGGCCCGGATGGCGCCGCCGTCGAAGATCGTCCAGGTCATGGCGGGGCCGACGTTCCAGAACACGCTGCCGTGGTCAATGAAGTTGCCGATGTCCACGCTCTGAAGCCCGGCGCCGGCGGTCAGGGAGAATTGCGGAAACAGGTCGGCCACCGCGACGCCGATCTGAGCGTTGGCGGCCGCGAGCTGCCGCTCGGAGCGGCGGATGTCGGGGCGGCGGCGGAGCAGGTCGGCGGGCAGCCCTGCCGGCACGTCCGGCGGGCCGGCCGGGATCGGCGAGGCCCGGTCGGCCAGTTCGGCAAAGGCCATCGGGTCGCGGCCGGAAAGCACGCCCAGCAGGTGCATGGTCTGGCGGATGGAAGTTTCGAGCGGCGGGATCTGCGCCAGCGTCGTGTCCACCTGGGCCTGCGCCTGGGAGACGTCCAGGTCGCTCGCCGCCCCGGCCTTGAAGCGGACCTGCGTCAGGTCGAGCGTTTCCCGCTGGGCCTTGAGGTTGTCCTGTGCGACCTGGAGCTGCCGCTGGAAGCCGCGAAGTTGGACGTAGTTCAAGGCCGACTCGGCCAGCAGCGTGACCAGGGTGTTGCGAAGGTCCTCGTTGGCGGCGGCGACGGAGGCGTCGGCCGACTCGACGGATCGGCGAATCTTGCCGAACACGTCGAGTTCCCAGGTGGCGTCGAAGCCGGCCTGATAGAGGTTTTCTCCGGCGGTGGTGAAGGCGGCCGCGCCGCCCCCGCCGCCCGCTCCGCCCAGCGCCGCGCTGCCGCCCAAACCGTTGACGCTGAACCGCTGGCGGTTGTACGAACCGTTGACCGCAACCTGCGGCCATTGCTGTGCGGCCACGATCTTGCGTTGGGCGCGGGCCTGCGTCAGCCGCTCCTGGGCCTGCCGCAAGTCCAGGTTGCCCTCGACGGTCCGGGCGATCAACCGGTCCATCGCGGGGTCGTGGAAGGCCTTCCACCATGCGGCCAGCCTCGCCGGTTGGGCGGTGCCCCGGGCCTCGCCCCAGGCCGCCGGCATCGCCGTCGCGGGCGCATGGTAGTCGGGCCCGACGTTGCACCCGGCCAGGGTCGCAAGGGTTATCAAGAAGACGCAGAGCATGAGGGTGGCATGGCGACGTTGTTTGTCGCCATGGTGGCACCCCCAAGTCTTCTTGGGGGTGTCCGGGATGACGCCCGCAGCCAAAGCCACCCCCAAGCGGACTTGAGGGTGCCACAAGACATGGCGACAAACAACGTCGCCATGCCACCCTTGAATCGACGTTTTGCTAAACACCAAGAAGGATCGTCCACTATGATTCATGCAATGGTCTTTCTGTCAGGGCTCCTGGGGCTCCTGGCCCTCCTTGCTCGGCTGGTTCGCATGCCCGCGAGCCGAACGCAGGAATGGAATCCTGTCGAGCACCTTTTCCTGGAAGCCTTCGAGGTAGAGGTAGATCGCCGGGGTGACGAACAGCGTGATGAACTGCGAGACGAACAGTCCGCCCACGACGACCAGGCCCAGGGGTCGCCGGCTGGCGCCGTCGGCCCCGTAACCGATGGCGATGGGCAGGGCGCCCATCAGCGCCGCCGCGGTGGTCATGATGATCGGGCGGAATCGGTCCATGCTCGCGTCGTGGATCGCCTCCATCGCCGTGCGCCCCTGGCCGATGCGCTGCAGCGCGAAGTCCACGATCAGGATGCCGTTCTTCTTGACGATG
>CAZYDC010000087.1:0-12918 GCA_964646065.1 uncultured Planctomycetaceae bacterium
TTGTAAATCGTCAATCGTCAATTTTCTTCCGCCTCTCGCGGCCGGGGGCACAAAAAAACACGTCCCCCCATAGAAGGGTGATTTTTCACTTTTTTTCACAGAAATTCCGGATTTTTCCCGGACGCGTTTTCATAAGTCCTTGGCTGGCCATGACCGGATTTTTCCAGGTGGCCCGAAAATTGTTCGGAATTATTTACGCGCGGATTTGGCAAGATAGGCAACCCGCTTTGGCATGTCAATTGCTGCACGGATTGGCGACTCGCCATGCTCTCCGGCCGGACATGCCACTGAGTCTTTTCCGGACAAAAATGCGACACAGAGACGCAGAGAGACAGAGAATCGGAAGGACTAAACAGAGCGCCGCAGAATAGAAGCGTGGAAAAGGTGTTCCTCGGGTCTGTTGCAGCCCCTTCTCTTTGTCCTTGTTGTTTCTTCGCCCCGTATGGGGCGGCGGATTTGTAGCCCACCGCGTAAGCGGTGGGGACCCCGGATCGCAAGCCGTTTAGCCCCGACAGGGGCGACAGAAGGCCGCCCCGCCCCCGTAGTTTCGCCCCGCTGCGGGGCTGGTTTATGCGTGCGCCAGCATACCCACCGCTGACGCGGTGGGCTACAAATCTGCCGCCCCTCCGGGGCGAAGAAACGGCAACAGCCCGGAAGAACATCCATTCCACCCCTTTCTTTTGGGGCGGCGTACTAAGGCTAAAACCCCGGATTGCGAATCTAATCGCCATTCTGCATTTCTCTTTCTTTCTGTTTCTCTGCGTCTCTGTGTCGCCCATTGGTTCAGCTTCCGCCCGCGCGCGAAAGCCCAGCCGGCTCACCAACGACAACCCACTTCAGACGACTCTGCACTGACCCACTTCTACATGTCAGACGAATATGACGGCGGAAAAATTCTAAAATTCCGCTCGGGAGATAAAATAACTTCAATACGAGCCGGTTTCAATTGATTTTTACCTGCACGCTCTTGGCCGTAATCGGGAACGGGCCGTCATCGGATACGGTCAAGGTGAATGTGGCGCCCTTGTATTGCGGGGGAATCGGCCAATAACTGTGATAGTACGCCATATCTTCGCTTGAGACGAACTTGCGGACCACCTTGCCCTGGGAGTCGAGAAGGTTGAATGTCGGCCCCGGCAAGGGTTTTTCGGCGGCACAACGCAGCATCTCCATGCGGTTGCCCAACCGGTCCTGGAAGACGAGGGAGATCTCCAGGCTGCCCTCAATCTGCCTGGTCTTAATCTCGCCAGGGAAGGGTGAACCGATGGCAAGGGCAAGGGTTCTGTCTTCCTCGATTTTGCCGCTGTAGTGAGCGACGGGAGGCCCCTCGTAATATCGCCCGAATTCGTTGTCGTCATTGCCCCAAATCTCGAAGCCGCCGGCGCCCCTGCATGTTTCCGCGAACATAAAGGCCGTGTAATCGCCCGGAGGCACGGGCACGGGGTCTTTCCCGCCCGTCAGGAGCAGCGCCCGCTCCTTGCTGACGAGGCACACGCGCCACTCCGCATGGTCGATCCGCAGCCATCCGGGCTTGCCCTCCAGCGGCGTGGCGACCATTTTCCTGCCCTGATCCGCCAACAGCAACTGATAATACTCCCCATCGACAAAAACCGGATTACCGATGAACCCCCAGACGGACTGGCCGTTATCCAACGCCACCTGCATGACGGTAATCGGTTTGGCAACCCCCACGACCTTTCCATCTTGCAGTTCCGGCCGGTTGGGGTTCATGAACTCGGGATCGCCGTGAGACGCGAAGAACCTCACCCGGTGGACCCTCTTGCCGAATTCCACGTCAGACACCACGTAGAACTGATACGCTAACCCCAAATCCCCCTTGCCGCCTTGCCGGATATATTGGCCCCACACGGCCACGGGTATCTCGTTGCCCTGCCATTTGATCACAGCCTGACCTTCGTGGAACTGGTGCCACGACCCGTTCTCACGGTAGTACTCCACGGCTGTGCGTTTGAGCACCAGGGCGTTGGTGAAGTCGCCTTTACCGCTGAAGTCCACCCGCAGAACATTCAAATCAATCGCGGAGCTGTCCGCGGCGTCCAGGGCCGCTTTCAATCGGATGGGCCCCTCTTTGGGCGACATGACCAAGGCACGAGCGCTCCGCAACCCGGGGCCGGGGCCAGGCGCCGAGAACTCGCTCTCTTCCTTCACGTGCCAAAGGGGATGGTTGAACAGCCAGGGCCATCCGCTTTCCTTGGCCAATGGATTCCAGATGTCCGAGACAAGGGCATGATACGTGATCTCCCCCGGAGCTTGGGGCGGCGGCGTGGGCGGGGGTACGATGGGAGCGTCCATTCCCGTGAACTTAGCGGGCGTCATGGGGCCGATCGCGCCTGGCAAATCGCCACGAAGAAAATGCACCCGGCCTTGGGGATTCCGCCAAACGACGACTGAACCCCACCGCGGGCTCCAGGCCGCATCGCCCGGGCCTCCGATCAGGCCGCTGAAGGAGCCGGTCTCTTCCCGCTTCCCGTCCGCGCCATCGCCGCTGAATCGCCAAAGTGACCTTTCAGAGTCGCGCAAGCCGGGCCCAGGGCAGGCTACGCAGGCGATGTCTCGCCCCCCCTGCCTTATGACGAACAGGGCTCGGGCCTCTTCGTTTTCATGGCAGTACGCCAGGGATTCGCCCCAGGACATACCGTCCGCGCTCAGGTACCGCAGGACGCGGACCCGTGGGGGGACGGGGGGCTTCATATCCACGTGCATCGTGACTTTTCGCCCCTCTGCGTCCGTCTGCCATACTCTCTGCACCCCGGACTCGCCCGACTTGTTGATCAAGACCATCAGTTCGTATCGCCCGTCGTCCCGTTGGAACAATTTTATCCGGCGGATGCCCTCGGTCCTTTCCTCTAAACGCGGGCTCGCCTCCCAGAGGACTTTCCACTGGACGCCGTCCTGGCTGGCGAGGACTCGCAGGGTGCGGTAGTTGCACTCGGCCAGCAGGAGTTGCCCGCGATTGTCCTGGAGGAAATCGATCATGTTTGTGGACATGTCCTCGACCTGGGACGGGGCGCTCCAGTGAACGAAATCCCGCGACCAGCAGATGTAGGGCGTCAGCTTGTGCTGCGCGTTTCGGTCGGAGAGGAAGACCATCACGAATCGGCCGCTTTCGTCGCGGATCACCCGGGGCTGCGTCTGTTGCCACGCGGTGGAAACAGGCAGAACCAGCAGGCGCGGTTTTTGAAACGCGACACCGTCGCTGCTCACGGAGGACCACACGTTGTGCTGGTCCGACCATATCACGCGAATGGCCTCTTCATCGGCCTGGACCGAGGGAGGACTGTCATCATCATTATTAAGAACCGCCGAAGGCTCATTCAGGCCGCCGGAGCGAATGGACGACCAGGGACTGCCTTTCTTCCACGCCAACTCGCAGATAGCGCGGGACATTTTACCGGCGTGGATTTGAACCGTGGTTTCCCCGGCGTCGTAGGCCGAGAGCGGGTCAACCGGCGTCACCCGAATGGAGTGCAACCCCTCCGAAAGCAGCCCCGCAACACCTCCATGCCGCCGGGTCAAAACGCCGTCAACCTCGACGTTCACGTCGTCGGTCTGCGGGCAATAGATTTCCGCCTGCCCGCTGGGGCCGACCTTTTCCAACGTCACGTTGACCCGGATGCCGCGCACGGGAGTCCTGGGCGTTTCACGCCTCCTCACGACGATCTTCCAGTTGAGCGTCAGGTAGCCCTGCCGCGGCAACTTTTCCCAGGAGATCTCCCCTGAGGCCTTCGTCAGGGCGGAAACTTTCGTTCCCAACTCGCCCCGAAGCCCCGCGATGCCGCTGAGGGAAACCGTCTGATTCAGGTCTGTCCCGTCGGTCAGCGGGCGAATGCGGAGCGACTGGAAGACATATCCTGAGGGCGCCTCCAGAAGCCAATCGCTTTCCGTATGCGCATTGGACAAGGCGGCCTCCTCGTCGGTGCCGACTTTGTCCGGGCCCACAATCCATTCCGGTTCTCCCGGCTTATTGAGCAGGAGCTCTTTTTCCAGGCTGCCGGGGGTGAAGGTCACCAACTGGGAACTTTCGTTCCAGACGTTGGGGCGTTGAACCAACTCCGACGGTTCCAGCACGCGCGAACTGGCCGCATTGAGCAATGCCGCCATCTGCCGCTCCATAGGGCTCCAGCCCCCCACGATTTCCGGACCGCCCATTTTGACCGCATCTTCGTACCGGCCCGCAAGGCCCAACAAGGCGATCTTCTTGGGCTTCAGCCAGGCGGGAAGATAATCCTGCATCGGGTAATTCGCGACGACGACGTCCGGGAATCGCCGCTCGAAATCCTCGTACATCGCCAGCAACTGCTCCGGGGGGCAGTCGGATTTTTCATACGTGTGGATGTATTCGCGAATCGCGTCGCCCATGCGCGGATGCGTGTTGTTGAGGTAGACGAACTTTTCCAGGGCGCGGCGGGCGTGTTCGTAGCGGTCCATGAAGTAGTACATCTTGCCGACGAAATACTGCGCCTCGGCGTACGCGGCGTCCTGCTTGGACGCCTGGCGGAATTTCAGCCAGGCCTCGGGGTATCGGCCCTGATCGTACAGGTCCAGGCCTTCATACATCGCCCGCGTGGCCGGCAGGCTGGTCGTCCAGACCGGCAGCGCCTTGAGGATGTCGCCGGCCCGCTTGCCCGAAAAGTGCGCCAGCAGCTCGGCCGAGAGCTGCCGCTGAAGGTTCAGCACGTCGTCGGCGGGGCCGGAAATCTCCTTGCGGAACTGCTCCTGCCGCGTGCCCACGTCCAGCACCTGCGCCGTGATGGTGATCCGGCCGCCCGCGACGCTGTAGACTCCGCTGACGAGCTGCTCGATCTGCAACTGGCCCTTGACCTGCTGCATCTGGCGTTCGTCGCGGTCGGCCATTTCCGCCTGCCAGCGAACCTGTTGGGCGACCAGTTCCATCCGGTCGCGGGCAATGACCGTGACCGACCGCCCCTGCACGAAATCGGTCGCGATCCGGTCGGCCAGGCCCTTCTCCAGCCAGACCCATTCGGGCGTGTCCGACTTCATCTGAAAATTGAACACAGCCACGTTGCCGGCCGCCGCCGCTGGGGCTGCCGCATATCCCAGCAACAGCATGGCCACCATCGCCAACGTTTGGCGCGTCGCCTTGGAACGCTTCATGGACCGACTCCTTTGCACCCAGGGATGAAGCCCTCGATGCTCTTGCCTCGAATCAGGTACGGCCCCAGCGAGGGCTGGGGAAACTGCGCATCCGCCGGGCACTGCCAGGCGATCAGGTAGCCCCATCGCGGGTGGTAGGCCATGCCGGCGTACGGCGAGGCGACACCGTCGTAGGTCACCTGCGGCTGGGACCATTGGCCTTTGTCGTCCTCCCGGAGCATTTCCAGGACATTCCAATCGCCGGCAGTGGACCTGTTGCGGAAGACGGCCAGCGTCGTGCGCCCCTGGACCTGCCCCGCCCAGAAATAGCTCCCGCCGGGCCTTTCCTGCCAGAGCCGGGTGACTTGCTGCGGGGGCGACCAGGCGACGCCGTCCCTGCTGCGGTATCGCGCCAAGACGAATTGGAGGTCCTCATTTTCCCACGGGCCCTGGTAGGTCGGATCGCCCTTGTAGATGGCGTAGAGTTCATACCCGCCGTCGGCGCCCTGGAAGATGCGGACGGATTGGGATTCATGGCCGATCGGCAAACTCGCCAACGTCGTCCAGCAATACCCGTCACGGGATTTCATGATGGTGACGCTGGAATACAATCCGTGAGGTGAGCCGCGACTTATCCGCGAGGCCTCATCCGGCTCGATTCGGGGATTGCGTTCGTCCGTCTGTATGGCGGCCGCCCAGATGAAATTGCCCCTGTCGTCCTGGATGGCGTCGCACCGGCCGACCGGGCGGTCCTCGATCATGGCCGGGCTGGACCAGCGGATGCCGTCGCGCGACCAGCAGAAATAGGCCCGCATCTGGTGCTGCCCGTCGCGGTCGCTGAGGAACGTCATCACGAAGCGCCCCGACTCGTCGCGGAAACATATCGGGTCCGTTTCGATCCAACCGCTGGAAATGGGCATGCCCAAACGCCGGGGTCGCGTGAAATGGTCGCCATCGGTGCTTTGGGCGCACCACAGGTCTCCCCGGTGCGACCAGAACAGCCGGATGGCCTCGGGATCGGCCTGAATGTACGGCATGGGGTGGAGACCCTGGAGGCAGGGCGCCGGCGCTCCGTAATCGCCGCCGACCAACGTCCCCGCGGTCCAGCCTTCCCACGCGGTGCCCTTCTTCCAGGGCATCGACGTCTCCAGGCGCACGGTCTTGCCCGCCTCCACAACCACCGTATGCCGGCGGATGTCGTAGGGGTGGGTTTCCATCGCGGGGCGCAATTCCACCTGGTGCGGGCCCGGCGACAGCAGCCCCACCAGGCCGGGACGCTTGCGCTCCAGGTTGCCGTCAACGTACACCGCGAAACTGCTCGTGTTCGAGCAGGCCACGTCGATGGCGCCGGTGGCGCCGGTCTTCTCCAACTCGGCCAGAACGCGAATGCCACGGAACTGTATTTTGGGGTCGCGGTATCGGTCCTGGGCCCACATGTAGAACATCAACTCGAAAATCCCGCTGTGAGGGAGCTGCTCGAAGTGGTAACCATCGGTCCTGGCCTTGGCGATTATCCAACCTCCCAGGGGCCCGACGTCCAGGTGCCAGTCCTTGTTCAGGTAGCAACTGATCCACGCGTCCTCCCCGTCGAGGATCGGCCAGCAGGCCAGTTTCTTGAACACGTAGCCGTCGGGCGCCATCAGCAGTTCGCGAATGTGCTTGTCGCAGTAGGTGGCCCGGGCGTCCTTCATGCCCGAGGAGGCGATGACTTCGGGCCGGTCAAACAGCACCTTCACTTCGGTCTGTCCCGGTTTGAACAGGATGAGATTGTCGGCGTGCGGGCACTTGTACTTGAGCTCCAGTCCGGGCGGGGCAAACACCCTGCCCGTCAGCAGGTTGAGCGTCTGGGAGGCGCCCATGGCGACGTGGAATGCCACGGTGGAGCGGGGTTCGTCGGGAAAATCCCGGATGATATCCCCCTCCGCCGCCGAGGCCTGAATCGAGGCTTCCTCGTATCGCCCCATTTGCTGGAGCAATTGACCGGACCGCGCCCTGAGCCAGATGCGGGCGGGAACGGGCGCGTCCAGGCCCAACTCGTTGTATATCCAGGCGTCCGGAAACCGCCGGGCGAAGTCCGCGTAGAGTTGCAGCAGCGTGCCCGGCTCGGCGCCGAGCTGCTCGTAAGTGTGCAGGTATTCTTTCACCGCGTCGCCGATCCGGGGATGCATGGCGTCCATGTGGACGAACCGCTCGTAGGCCGCCCGGGCGTGCTCGTAGCGGTTCATGAAATAGTACATCCGCCCGACCCAGTATCCGGCCTCCAGATACCCCGGGTCGTCGCGAGAGGCCTTGCGGAACAGCAGCCAGGCCTCCGCGTAGCGGCCCTGGTCGAAAAGGTCCATCCCTTCGTACAGCGCCTTGGAGGCAGGGAGGCTCTGCGTCCATGCCGGCAATGCCGTCAGGATGTCCCCGGCCTTCTTGCCCGAAAAATGCGCCAGCAGCTCTGCCGACAGTTGCCGCTGAAGGTTCAGCACGTCGCTGGCGGCGCCCGAGATCTCCTTGCGGAACAACTCCCGCCGGGTGTCCACGTCCAGCACTTGCGCCGTGATGGTGATCCGCTCACCCGCGACGCTATAGACCCCGCTGACGATCTGCTCGATCTTCAACTCCTCCTTCACCTCCCGCATCAGGTGCTCATTGCGGTCGGCCATCTCCGCCCGCCAGCGCACCTGCTGCGCGACCACCTGCATCTGGTCGCGCGCCAGCACCGTGACCGACCGCCCCCGCACGAAATCGGTCGCGATCCGGTCGGCCAGGCCCTTCTCCAACCAGACCCACTCGGGCGTGTCCGACTTCATCTGAAAATTGAACACAGCCACGTTTTGGGCGGAGGCGGAGCCGGCGATCGCGCACAGCAGCAACAAAACTTTCAAGCTAAGGGTGGCATGGCGACGCTGTTTGTCGCCATGTCTTGTGGCACCCCCAAGTCTTCTTTGGGGTGTACGGTTCAGGTGGGGCTTCCAAGACACCCCCAAGCAGACTTGGGGGTGCCACATCGCATGGCGACAAACAACGTCGCCATGCCACCCTTGAATCGACAAATAGCGGACTTCCAGCATGTCATTGTCCGTTGGTACTGTCCTTGGCGGGTTGCGTCGCGGGCGCGGACGCCGGCGCCAACCGCGGCGCGGCGGAAACCTTTTCGAGGGCCTTGGCCTCGGCCAGCAGCTTCTTGACCTGCGGGGCGTACTTGGAATCGGGCTGGTCCTTGAGGAACTGCTCCCACTCGATGACGGCGTCCGCGTGCTCGCCCTGCTTGCTGTAGCACAGGCCGCTCCAGTAATGCACTTCGGTGTAGTCCGGGTCCAGATCGACGGCCCGCATGAACTGCATCAGGGCCGGGTCGAGATTTCCGGCGTAATAGTGGCTCAGGGCCTTGGCGAAGTGCAGGCTGGCCAGGGGCGACTTGTCGATCTTGGCCAGGTCCACGGCCGGCATCGGCATGGCCATCTGCTTGGCCAGGTTGCGGGCGACCTGGAACGATCCCTCCACCAGCGACTCGGGCGCGGTGGTGTACTGATCGGCGGCCACCACGCGGGAGGTTTCGATGTCGATGGCCTGGACGTTCACGGTCAACTTTCCGTTGAGCAGGAACAGCCTGCCCGTCAGGGCCAGGTTGGCCTTGAGCAGCTTGCCCGCGGAGACGGCAAATTGCTCGCCGGTGAGCCCCTTGAGGCTGCGGGCCTGCTCGGCCGCCAGGGCGTCAAGCTTCTGCCGCTCGACCACGGCGACGTTGTCCTGCTGGGCCAGCATCACGGCAACCAAATCGCCCATGCCCTGGGCGGCCGGATCGTACTGCTCCTGGCCGGTGGCGTTGTCGAACACGGCGGCGAAAAGTTTCGTCCGCGCCTGCGCGGGCCTGGTCGCCGAAACGGGCGCCCCCACCGCAACCAGCGGATCGCCTTCCTCCCAGAACAGGCTGGCATGACGATCCGCCGCAGCGGATTTGTCGCCATGCGATGTGGCACCCTCAAGTCCGCTTGGGGGTGATGTGGCACCCTCAAGTCCGCTTGGGGGTGATGTGGCACCCTCAAGTCCGCTTGGGGGTGTCTTTGTGGCACCCTCAAGTCTGCTTGGGGGTGTCTTGGAAGGCCCACATAAACCGGACACCCCCAAGAATACTTGAGGGTGCCACCCTGACGCCTGAGGTTTTGTCGCCGGCCCGGCCGACTTGGCCGAGAGCGATTTCCATTCCAGCAGTTTCCGGCAGGTTTCCACTCCAAGCCGCCGCCCGGCCATCTGCAGGGCCGTTTTTCCCGCGGTGCTCTGGGCCAGGTCCACCGCTCGCGTGGTGTCGCGGTCGGCGACGATGATCCGCCCGCTGCGGCGGTCGATGACGTTGATCTCCGCCCGCGCCGTGCAGGTGACCAGGTCGCCCGTTCGCAGCGCGAACTCGCTGAACGCCTCGCCCACGATCACCAGGTCGGCGTCCTTCAACGCCTCGGGCCATGGCTTGTCTTTGCCCGCGGCCATCGCCTTGGCCCAGTCGGCCAGATCGTTTCTGCCGGGGTCCACGACCTTGAACCCGCACTGGATGAGGGTTTTCTTGATCTCCGTTTCTACGGCGGGATCGACGATCGGCCTGGGCACGGCCCGCTCGATGTGATGCTCCGGCACGATCACGGCCACGCTGGGCCGGGGCTTGTCGCCCCAGGCCTTCAGAATGGCGGCCACCGGGTCCTCATATTTCGAGTTCTCGGGCAGAAGGTTCGCGGCGTCCTTGCGAATCAGCGTGGCGATGTCCTCGCCCATCTGCATCACCGTATCGGACAGCGGCTTCTTGAGGTCCACCTTGCAGATGCTGCCCTTGACCAGCCCCGTTTCGACCCCCACGACCTTGGTCACGATCACCAATTGCTGGTCCATCACGAAGGCCTTGCCCATCACCAGCAGCTTGGCGCCCAGGAGCTTGCCGACCTGGGCGGCCTTGTCGTTGCCCACCAGCCCGACGAGCTTGAGTTTCTGCTCGTCCAGGATTTTGTTCATCTGGGCGCGTTCGACCAGCATCAGCGACGGTTCGACGCTCAGGCGGGCGGTCAGAATTTCCGCCATTTGCGAGCCCATGTCCTTGTTGCCCGGCGCGGCGGTCTCGTAATCCAGGATCGCCACCGTGACCGAGTTTTCGGGCTGCGTGGCGGCCGGAGCGTCGGCCGGGCGGGTATCCTGCCCGCCGGCCCCGTTCAAACCTATGGCCCAGACCATTACACCCAGGGCGATTATCCGGTTCATCATGGTTGACTCTCTTTCTTCTCTGTGGAAGGCTGATGGTTCAGGCACCACAGGATGATCTCATCCAACACTCCGCGGCCGACCGCGTCGCGGGCCACATCGTCCAACTGCGGCAGCGTCGCCGCGAGAATCCGGCCTTTGCCGACCTTTCGCGCCGCGATCAGGACCGCGCCGCGGGAAACCTCGGCGTCTTTGTCGCCCGCGCCTCGCGTCGCCAGGCCGGCGAGTATTTCGGCGTCCCTGCGGACCCGCAAGGCCGACCGAATGTCGCCGCGCAAGTCGGCCTCGCGTATCCACCGGCCCAGCGGTTCGGCCAGGCGCGGCCGGCCCTTCGCATCGTGCAATTCCACCTGCCGCAATCCAAAGGCCTTCCATCGGGCCGGCGGGTTGAGCACGATTGTAATCATCCCGCCGCGGGTACGCCCTTCAAACTTGCCCAATTCATACCGCAGGGCTGCCGCGTCGTCAAAACCCGCGAAAATCACCGCCCCGCCGTCGAAGAAATCCCTGGCCACTTGGGGCTTGAGTTCCTCGAACTCCACGTTCTGTTCCGCCAGGGCGGCCTGCACGCGGCCGGAGGGGTCCACGACACCCAGTCGCATCGCCTTAAGCGACTGTTTGACATCGCCCAGCATGTCCGCCGGCAGGATGTCCAGGTCGAGCGTGCCGCCGACGGCCTGGCCAGTTGCCGCAAGGGTCGTCCCGATGCGGTGGCGGACATCCGGCATCTTCAAGGTGAGCGTCGCCAATCCTCGCTCGTCCGTCTTGGCCTGGCCCTTGTCCAACAGTTCCCGCTGATAGCCAAATCGCCAATCCACCTTCGCCGAGGGCGGCCCGACGATCTCCACCGCGAGCGTGGATTTCCCCAGCGCCGTTGCGGCCTCATGCGATTCGTCGTCCGCCTTGGCCAGTCGCAGCGTAACCTTGCGTGGCTCGTCGGCCGGCCCCGTCGTCGGCCAGGCCGCCAAGGCAGGCAGCCCCGTCAGCATCAGGATGGTCGCCAGCCGAATCCCACGCATGAGGCTTGCTCCTTCACGACACGCCCAGGCCCGCGGCCTGGAGCACGACGCGAACGTTCCGCCCGCCGAGTTTGAATTGCCCGATTTCCGTCGGCCCGTTGCCCACCTGCACGCTTCCGCTGATGCCGGTGGGTTCTACGTTCTTGCGGACCGTCAAGGCCACCCCGGCCGACTGGCTGGTGGAACTGACCTCGCATTCCAGCGGCACTCCGTCCAATTCCGCCACGTCGCGCAGCGACACCTTGCACCGGGCCGGCAGCAGGATGTTGGCCTCCTTGAGCAGCTTGCCCTCCGGGCTGAGGATCAGGTATCGCAGGACGATCATCTGCTCACCGCCGGCCGGCGGCGCGGACACATAACCGAATTCCCCGCCGCCGTTGCTCAGCAACACCCACGGCTTGGACGTCGGCCCCTGGTCCGACACCTGGCTCAGGATGCGGCGGTAATCGCTCAGATCGTTCTGGGTGAATTCCGGCAGGGCCGCGGAGGGCAATTCCGCGAGTTTCCGCTCGGCGAAGCTCGTGGTGCGATGGACCACCACGGCAACGTAGACCGACGCGGCGATCACCGCGACGGCGGCAATTCTCGCCAGCCAGCTTCCCCGCGCAAAACGCCGCGGCGCCAAGCCCCGGGAGGCCGGCTGGCGATTCGTCTTGCCTTTAACCCCCATCGTGGGCAGGGCGCCCATGAAATTCCGAAGGGACTGCTCAACGCGCGCCTGGGCCTCGCATCCGAACGCCTGCCGGCTGGCGCGGCGAACCCTCAGGCTTTGGGCCAAGGCCTCCAGGGCGTCCTTGTCCTCCACGACTCGCCGCAAAACCGCAAGCCTGTCCGCTTCGTCCGCGGCGCCGCTCAGCAAGGCCTGGATGCCGCGTTCGAGCTCGAAATCGTGCTGGTTCATATCAGGCTCTCCTTGAACTTCCGTTTCATGCGCTGGGCCAACAATTGCCTTGCCGTGTACACTCGCGAGGCCACCGTTCCGACCGGGATCGAGAGCAATTCCGCCGCTTCCTCATAGGAATACCCGTCGATCACCGTGGCGACGAAGGCGCCCCGCAGCGTGGAGTCCAGCCCGGTGATTTCCTGGCGCAGGCAATGGATCTGTTCCTGGGTCGCCGCCTGCGAGACGGTCTCTTCCTTGGCCAGCGATTCCCAGAAGGCGCCTTCCCCGGTTTCCTCGCCGCCGCTTCGCCGGCGCCGCCAGTCGATGACGCAGTTGCACAGGATCTTGTGCAGCCAGGTCGTCGGCAGGCACTGGCCCTGAAAGTCCCGCCAGTTCGCCAGCGCCTTGTAGAACGCCTGCTGCGTCAGGTCGGAGGCGTCCTCATGGTTGCCGGTCTGGCGCAGCGCCGTGCGGTAGATCCGAGGATACCACTGAGCGATATTTTCGTCGGTCGGCCTGTCCACGTTCGCCTTATCGTTGCCCGCCTTATCTTTTTTCGCCTTATCGTTTCCCTTGCGGCGCCTCTGTGTCGTCCCTCCCCCGCTCCAAGTCAGACGAACATGACGGCGAAAAATTCGGTAATTCCGCCGGACCATTGAAGAAATAACGAAA
>CAZYDC010000088.1:0-12911 GCA_964646065.1 uncultured Planctomycetaceae bacterium
CAAACGCGGGGGTGTTCGCTTCGCTGGTGGATCGCGCGCGGCGCGCGGCCGCCGAGGCGAACGGGAAGGAGCACCGGCCGGTGCTGGTGGCGCAGCTCACGCATTCGGGGCGGCAGTCGCGGCCGGACGGGCAGGCGGCGCCGGTGATCGCGGCGCATGATCCGTATCGCGACGCGGCGGGGCACGTGGCGGCCGACTGGCCTGTCGCGACGGACGAATATCTGGACCTGCTTGCGGACGATTACGTGGCGGCGGCGCGGCGGGCGTTTGCGGCTGGGTTCGACGCGGTGGACGTCAAGGCGTGTCACGGGTATCTGCTGGACGAGATGCTCGGGGCCCGCACGCGGCCGGGGAAGTACGGCGGTGCGTTCGCCAACCGCACGCGATTCCTGCTGGAGGTCATGGACCGCATTCGCGCGGAAATGCCGGCTGGCAAACAGGTGACCATGCGACTGGGCGTGTACGACGTGGTGCCGCATCCGTATGGGTGGGGCGTGGAAGAGAGCGAGATCGAACCGGCGAAACATCCGTACTGCCAGGCCGACGCGAAGCAATGGGACTTTATTCCCAAACCGTACCTGACCGAACCGCTGGCGCTGGCGGCCCTGCTGGCGGCGCGGGGCGTACACATGATTAACATTACCGCGGGCAATCCGTATTACAATCCGCACATCAACCGGCCTTACAATAAACCGGCGTCGGGCGGATACGAGGAGCCGGAGCATCCGCTGGCGGGTGTGGCCCGGCTGATCGGGCTGGCCGCGCAGGTGCAGCGGTCGCAGCCGCAAATGGCGGTCGTCGGGACCGGGTACAGTTGGCTGCGGACGTGGTTCGCGAACGTCGGCGCGGCCGCGAAGGCGAGCGGCATGGCGACGATTATCGGCGTGGGAAGGTTGGCGCTGGCGTACCCGGACTTCGCCCGTGACATCGTGCGGAACGGGCGACTGGACCCGCAGAAGGTGTGCATGGCGTGCAGCGCCTGTACGCAGATCATGCGCGACGGCGGAATGGCCGGCTGCCCGATCCGGGACCAGAAGGTCTACGGGCCGATCTACCGGCAAGGTCGAAAAGGAAAGAATTGACGAATATCTTGCACGATATTCGCAAAATCGGTTTAGGAAGGACAAACTATGGAACATCCGGTGGCAATCGTAACAGGCGGCAGTCGGGGCATCGGCAGGGCCATCGCGCTGGAGTTGGCCGGAATGGGCTACAACATCGTGATGAGCCATTTCGATTTCGACGAGGCCGGCAAGCCGGACGAATCGGCGGCGACCAAGACCAAGGCGGCGATCACGGCCTTGAAACGGCGATGCGAATCGTTGCGCGGCGATGTGGGAAACGCCGACGACCGGGCGCGGATCGTCGAGCAGACCAAGGCGAAGTTCGGGCGATGCGACCTGCTGGTGAACAACGCGGGGGTCGCCCCGCTGAAGCGCGTGGACCTGCTGGAGGCGACCGAGGAAAGTTTCGACCGCGTGATGCGGATTAACCTTAAAGGCCCGTACTTTTTGACGCAACTGGTGGCCAAGTGGATGATCCAGCAGCGGCAGGAGCATCCCAGCCGGGCCTGCCGGATCGTGAACACCGGTTCGATGTCGGCCTACACCAGTTCGCCCAGGCGCGGCGAATACTGCGTCAGCAAGGCGGGCGTGGGCATGATGACGGCCTTGTACGCGGACCGGCTGGCCGAGTACGGCATCGGCGTGTTCGAGATTCGGCCGGGGATCATCGCGACGGACATGACGACCGTGGTGAAGGACAAATACGACAAGATGATCGCCGACGGGCTGACGCCCACGAAACGCTGGGGTCAGCCCGAAGACATCGCCCGCGCGGTCGGCGCGATCGTTGAAGGGCGGCTGGATTTTTCGACCGGCCAAGTGATTAACGTGGACGGCGGATTCCAACTGCGAAGACTTTAACAACAACGGGATTCGGGATCCGGGAATCGGGAGGAAACAGCGAAGAGGCTCTTTGTCGTTTTTTCCCGAATCCCGAACCCCGAAACCCGAGGAACGCACAAATGAAGGCACAGACGTTGAAAATTGCGGGACATTCAGTCAAGGTCTATCGCTACAACACGGTGATCGTCGGTTCCGGCGCGGCGGGGATGAACTGCGCGGTTCATCTGTACGAGTTGATGGTCAAGAAGGGCGTCGAACGGCCGCAGGACCGGATCGCGATTATCACTCGCGGTCAGAAGCTCGGAACCTCGCGCATGAGCGGGTCCGACAAGCAGACGTACTACAAAATGGGCACCAGCCCGTACATGCCCGACAGCGCCGAGCAGTTCAGCAAGAGCCTGACCGCGGGCGGATGCACGCACGAGGACCTGGCGCTGGCCGAGGGCATCGGGTCGCTGCGCGAGTTCTACCACCTGGTGCGGGCCGGCGTGCCGTTTCCGCACGACAGCATGGGCGTGTATGTCGGTTACAAGACCGACCACGATCCGTACGAGCGGGCGACCTCGGCCGGGCCAAAGACCAGCAAGTTCATGAGCGAGTGTTTGCAGCGCGAGGCCGAGCGGTACGGCATCGCGGTTCATGACCACCAGGAGGTGGCGGAGTTTTTGACTGCGGGCAAGATGTCCACAGGACACGAGGGCGGGACGCCCTCAGCACACGCGAACAAAATGTCCGCGTCACACGCGGGCGGGACGCTCGCGCCGCGCATCATCGGCGTGGTGGCGATGGACACCTCCAAGGCGAGCGGTCGAATCGCCCTGAACGTGTTCCTGTGCGAAAACCTGGTTCTGGCGGCCGGCGGGCCGGGGGAACTTTACAAAACGAGCGTGTACCCGGCGGGGCAGGTCGGGTTGCACGGGCTGGCGCTGAAGGCGGGGCTGGCGGCGGAGAACCTCACCGAGTCGCAGTTTGGTCTGGCGAGCGTCAAGTTCCGTTGGAACGTTTCGGGCACGTACATGCAGGTGGTGCCGCGAATCTTCAGCACGGCCGCCGACGGCCAGGGCGACCCGCGCGAATTTCTGTGCGGGTTCTTCCCGTCGATGAGCAAGATGGCCAGCGATATTTTCCTCAAAGGCTACCAGTGGCCGTTCGACCCGCAGCGGATCGAGAACCACCAATCCTCGCTGATCGACATGCTGGTTTTCAACGAGACTCAGCAAGGCCGGCGCGTGTTCATGGATTTCCGCGAGAACCCGCGGCCCGGCGCGAACTTCCAACAGTATGCGCAGGAGAAACTGGAGGGCGAGGCCCTGGAGTATCTTCGCAAGGCGGGCGCGACGCAGGCCCGGCCGATCGACCGGTTGGAGCACATGAACCCGCTGGCGATCGAGATTTATCGCGAGCATGGAATCGACCTGCACGCCGAACCACTGGAGATCGCCCTATGCGCCCAACACCACAACGGCGGACTGGCCGTGAACAAGTGGTGGGAGTCCAGCACTCCGCACACGTTCGTGATCGGCGAGATGGCCGGGACGCACGGGGTGAAGAGGCCCGGCGGCGCGGCCCTGAACTCCGGGCAGGTGGGCGGGCTGCGGGCGGCGATGTACATCGGCAACGCATACGGCGCGAAGGTGCCGGCCGAAGGCGAGTTGTCCAAAGACGCGGCGGGGCAGGTCGAGCGGTTGATTGCAAAGTTGGAGAGCTACGGCGAGGCCCGGCAGGGATTGAATCCGTCGGCGGTGATCGAGGAGATTCAGGCTCGCGTGACGGCCTGCGGCGGACACATCCGGGAGATCAACAAGGCCCGCGCGGCCCTGGCGGAATCGATCCGCCTCTACCGGCAGATCGAACAGTCGGGTCTGCGGGCGGCGAAGGCCGGGGACGGGGTCAAGGCCGTGCAGGCGGGGCACCTGGCCCTGACGGCGGTGGCGCTATTGCGGGCGATCGTGGCCATGCTGGAGCAGGGGGCCGGATCGCGAGGATCGCACCTTGTTCTGGCCGAGGACGGCGTGGAGATACATCCCGCTGTCGTCGATCCCGCCAGCGGCAAACCGCTACGGTTCAAACGGGAAAACCTCACGCTACGGTCGTCGATCCTTCGCATCCAGTACGACCCGGATCGCGCGGACCTATTCCAGGCCCAGAACGTGCCCATTCGTCAGGCGCCGACGAACCAGAAATCTTTCGAGCCCGCATGGGCGGACTTTCGCGAGGGGAAGGTCTTCAGCGAATAGTGACGCCGAAGACATTCGGCGTTTGGCGTCGCCGGTTTGCGGCTTGGCCCATTCCGATTCGCGAAGAAACGGATGCTAAGCCGCAAGCGGCGCAACTCGAACCGCGAGTTTACTTGGCCTGCTTGATATCCTCGGGCGCCTCGAAAGGCCCGGCCGTGAAGCGGATGGGCTTCTTATCCTTGCGTTCCTCGGTCGGTCGCATCTTGCCGGTCACGTCGTACTCGGCGCCCATTCTTGGTTTCTCGAAATCGATCGTCGGCGAGCCCTTGACCGGCCGGAAGTCGTGCTTCGCGGCGTCGACGAACAACGGTTCCGCGGCAATCGAGTGCGCGTCCCAGCCGGTTTTCGACTGCCATTCGGCAAGGCCGTTGCACAATTTGGCATCCCCGCCCTTGTAGAGACGCAGGGCACTATCGGGGCCGCGATAGAAAATGTTGTAGTCCGAAACGTTGCCCGTGTTGATGTCGACGCCTTCGGGCATGAGCAGTTCGGCGTTGTCCCGACCCTTGTTTGGAGAGTCGGGGTTGTAGTCGTTCACGAAGATGTTGCCCCAAATCACGTTGTTGCGGGCGGGGAGGCGCTGCTTGTCGCCCTCGCCCAGAGGCGACCAGGCGCGGTCCGGGCCGTTGCAGGCCACGCCGCTGGCATAGTTGTGGCACAAGACGTTGTTGAGCACCTGGCAGTCGGAGCAACTGGACAGGGCGATACCGCCCCATTCGGTATTGTCGTAGCAGACGTTGTTGCGGAATGTGCCCCGCTCGCTGATCTCGTAGAAGATGCCGCAGATGTTGTGGTGGCAAACGGAATTCTCAACGGTGATGTTGAAGTTCCCTCCGTCGAACCAGATGCCGGGGCACTCGTAATTGTACGCGGCCACGTGCCCCGACATGACGATGTCGCTGCAGAAGGGGATGAATTTGCACCCTCCGCTGTGCCATCCGGCGCTGATCCTGAGGAAATTATTATACGAGGTCTCGCAGTTGATGATGCGGTGGCCCCGGCCGCTGCCGCCCATGCCCGAGTCTCCGTTGCGGTTGAACTTGCAGCCGATGATCGTGTTGAATTCGCCGTACAAGCCGCACCCGCCCCATGCGGAATCGCTGCTTTCGCAGTTCTCCAAGATGTTGTGGCTGCCGCCCATGCCCGCGCTGGCCTGGAGAACCTTGATGCCCGAGACACGTGTGTAACTGCCCTCGATGCTCAACCCGCTCCGCATGGTGATTTCCATGACGTGCTTGTTCGGATCGCTTCCGTCGGCCAGCCAAACGTACAGCCGCTTGTCGCCCTTATCGTAGAAGTAGGAGTTAGCCGCCAGGTTCTCGAGCTTCTGGGCCTGTTTCTCCTTCCAGCCCTTCCAGACTTCGACGGAACCGGACATTCGCTTGATCATGTCGGAGAACGTGCCGCTCCAGTCGCCGATAATGTCCATCCGTTTATCGTCGCAGAAAAGGATTGGCAGCACGACAGGGGGCGGGACGTTTTCCGTATACCAGACTTTGTCCTTGTGCTGCTTCCATCCGGTAATGAGGTCGCTACCTTTGATGACCACTTCGTCGCCGGGGAATGCGGCCAGGGCGGTCATCTGCTGATAGCTCTTACCGGAGGGGAAAGGCGGCCACTTCTCGCGGCCGCCCGGGGTCAAAATGACAATTTCGCGGTACGTGCCTTTCTTGACCAGCACGGTGTCGCCGGGCTGAAGCCCTTTGATTCCGCGAAGGATCGTTTTGTACGGCGCAGCCTCGCTGCCGTTGTTTTCGTCGGAGGCCTTGGGATCCTCCTGGGCGACGTAGTATGTGGCCGCGCCCACCGGCCAAGCCAGCAGCGCAACAGCCAACAATGCGACCAGGAAGTTTCGGAACGTGGCCATCGTGGTCTTCCTTTCAAAAGGTTGTTCTCATACGCAAGGCAGCCAACGCTATTTGGCGTCCGGTTTGAACTCGTACGGTCCGGCCGTGAAGCGGATGAGTTTGCCTTCGGGCATGGGGTCGGGCAGGCGGCGCGTGCCGTCGAACTGGTAGACGCCTCCCATTCGCGGCTTGACGAAATCGATCGCCGGCGAGCCCTTGACCGGGTGGAAGTCGTGCTTCGCGGCGTCGACGAACAGCGACTCGGCGATGATCGAGTGCTTGTCCATGCCGGTCCCCTTCTGCCAGTCGGCCAGGTTGTCCCATATCTGGTCCTTGCTGAGGTGCCAGCCTTTCCAGAACGGCATCACGCGATTGGGGCTGCGGAAAAAGATATTGTAGTCGGACACGTTGCCTGTGTTGACGTCGGCCACCTCGGGCATAATCAATTCTGGGCGGGTATCCCAGGGTTTGTCGCGGCCGTCCGGGGTCTTCAGGCAGAAGTCGGGATGGCAGTTGTCCACGAAGACGTTGCCCCAGACGACATTGTTGCAGGCGGGCAGGCGGCCTTTTTCACCCTCGCCGAACTCGCCGCCGGAGCGGTCGCAACCGATTGCGGCCACGCCGCTCATGCCGTTGTGCCAGAATACGTTGTGGTACACCTGGCAGTCCGAGGAGTTGGACAGGTACACGCCGCGCCCGTAATTCTCGTAGCAGACGTTGTTGCGGATCGTGGCGCGCGAGCTGACTTCGATCATGACGGCGCCGTCGTTGTGGTCCAGCACGCAGTTCTCGATGGTGATGTTGAAATTGCCCCAGTCGAACCAGATGCCCGGGCAGGCGATGTTGTGCGAGGCGCGGTGGCCGGAAATCACCCAGTCGCTGCAGAACGGGATGAACTTGCATCCGCCCGAATGCCAGCCGGCGTCGATCTTGAGGAAGTTGTTCCACGAGGTCTCGCAGTTGATGATGCGATGCCCGCGCCCGCTGCCGCCCATGCCCGAGTCGCCGCAACGGTTGAACTTGCAGCCGATCACCGTGTTGAACTCGCCCCCGACGCCGCCGCCGCCGAAGTTGGCGTCGCTGCTCTCGCAATTCTCGGCGATGTTGTGGCTGCCTCCGACGCCCAGGCTGGACTGGAGGATCTTGAGCCCGGAGAATTTCACGTAGCTGGTGCCGATGCTGCAGCCGGCGGGCATCGTCAACTCTATGACGTGCTTATTGGGGTCGCTGCCGTCGGGCAGCCACACGTACAGCCGCTTGCTGCCGCCGTCGTAAAAGTACCAGCCGGCCTTGAGGTCCTCGAGCTTTCCGTCCGTTTTGCCTTTCCAGACTTCGACCGAGCCGGCGATCCGTTTGATGATGGCGGAGAATTCGCCGCTCCAGTCGCTCAGTATCTCCAGGCGCTTGTCGTCGCAGAAGAGGATCGGCAGGGCCTCGGGCTTGGCGGGGGCGCTTTCGGTGTACCAGACGGCATCCTTGGACTGCGTCCAGCCGGTGAGAACCTTGCTGCCCTTGATGACCGGGGTCTGCCCCGGATAGGCGGCGAAGGTAATCATCTCCTGGAAGCTCTTGCCGGAGGGTGCGCCCTGGCCGTCCAATCGAACGTTCTCGCGATACGTTCCGCCTTTGATCAATACGGTGTCGCCGGCCTTGACCGCCTTGACGGAGCGGTTGATCGTTTTCCACGGCGCCGCCTCGCTGCCGTTGTTGTCGTCGGAGGCCTTGGGGTCCTCGCCGGCGACATAATAGGTTGCGCCCCGGAGTTGGGACGACAGGAGAATTCCCGTGCAGAACAACGCTGCGATCATCCAGTTGGCCTTGTTCATTCGATGGTTCCTTTTGTAAAAATGGTTGTTTCCGAGCGTAGCATGGCCATCTTGGCCATGAGTCCCATGGGCATCTTGCCCATAGTCTTCTGTTTCTTCCGTTCCGTCTGTGGCGATATAACGATAAGAATCGCAACAACAACGAAGACATGGGCAGGATGCCCATGCTACATGGTCACTGCTTGACTCCTCCGATGCTGGTGACGCCCAGCAGCACGAAGCGGGTCTTGGCCTTGGGGTCCAGAAGCTTGAACTTCAGGTCCGTCAGTGGGTACCACTCGTTGTCGTTCCGCCAGTCCACCAGGAACAACCGCACGGGCGTGTCGTCCTTGGTTTTTATTTCGGCGACGACCTTGGCGGTGAAACCCTTCTGCTTGGTATCGAGCTTGCCGTCCCACTTGCCCACGCTGGGGCCGCAGTTGTCGCCTGAAGTGAACTTGGCCCGGGTCGGCACGCCGTCGCTACGAAGGATGGTCAGTTGCGCCAGCGGGTCCTTGCCCGGGTCCAGCACGGCCAGCAGGATGCACACGTGTCGCACCGCTTTGCCCGTGCTCATTTCCATGGCTTCCTTCTTCGTGTCCAGGACGATGGCCACGGGTTCCTCCGACGAGAGGAACGGGACCTTTTCCATCACGCGGACGTCGGCCTTGTCGTACTTGGTGAGCTTGACGCTCTTGAGCGCCTCGGCCAGGCGGGAGAGGTCCTTGTCATCGCCGGCGAGTTTGGCCGCGTCCTCCTTGGGCAGCGGGGTGAGAATGAAGTCAGTGGCATCGTCGGCCGCGGCGGCGGGCGCCACCGCGTAAGCGGCCAGGAACAGGAGCGTGCAGACCGACAGGAATCCGACAAGCAACAGAGCGTTCTTCATGGAAGATCCTTTCATGGTTTGAACCGAGTCATTGGGGGTGAGTTTCGCATGAGAGCAACTCAACCGCAAGGGTTTTAGGGTGCCATGCTTCCGCGTCGTTGCTGTTTGCGGAAGCATGTCTTCGCCCGCATGCCTGAGACTGCCGGTCATTTAGGTTTTGCAGCTATCGTTACAGTGACTGATGCTTCAGACCGGAATCCTTTGGGCATGCCAATCATTGGTATGCCGACCCAGTGACCACCAAGAAGTTTCTTATCCTCGTCTGTCAGCTTGCCCTTTAACTTTGCCTCGCGAGCAATATTTTGGTCAACCACTTTCCGGTAATACTCGATCAATACTTGGCCTAAATCGGAAGCGGTGACTACATGCACCGTGGCATCTCCGGTTCCTCCGAAGTGCGCATCAATCTCCCAGATGTCTTCTTTAATATGTCGAAAAGTACTGTTATGAGGCCAGCAAATGGCACCCCGGAATGAGACTAGGTAATTGTTGTTGCCGGGAGGGTTCAAGCACTTGAAACGGATGGTGTGCTTGCCCCCGGTTTCATAGGTTTTCAGAGTGTCCCCGTTCTTCGGATTCAGAATCGTTGCTCCCAAACCTTGTTGTGCCTTTATGAAATTCGCATTGATCGCCCTAATTCCTTGCGCAAGTTCGTGAGGAAACAATATGACTTCGACTCCGTGCGACTGGAGTTCAAGTATCCCTTTGCCGGTCACGCCTTGGTTGGGGTCAAGAATACCAATAAACACTCTCTGAATCTTGTGCTGAAGGATTAACTCCGTACAACACTCAAGTTCTTTGGTTCTAACTGTCCGTGTACAAGGTTCAAGGGTAGTGTATAGTGTCGCCTTAGGTAATTCCGATTTGTCGGGTACTTCTTTCAGTGCGACTTTCTCGGCATGTTCATCGTCGCCACTAATTCCGGTTCCTCGGCGACCCTGGCCAAGTAATTTATCGCCTATCGTGATTACAGCCCCAACCTTCGGAATACTTTCCTTTTGGGGGTTGCAACTGTTAGCCCATTCAATGGCCTTCCTCATCCACCTAATATCGATATCGTTTTGGTCCATAGAGCCTTTCACCGACGCGCCCGTGATCCATGATCCGACAGTTCCCTTTTGATTGCTCGTTGCTGACCACCGTCAGGGAATTTCACGATTCTACCAGCCTTGAGCGTTTCGACAAGCGAATTCGCGGCGAATTCAATCCTCCCCTGCCATGAGCGCACCCTGACAAAGACACCCCCAAGAGGACTTGGGGGTGCCACCATGAGGACTAAAAACTTGCCCTTCACTTCGGCGCTCTCCCCCGGTCGAAGAATAGCGTGGGCAGGCTGGCGAGGAGGGGGCGGGCTTTGTAAAGGCTTTCGACTTCGCCACGGCAGTTGTACCAGCAGTCGCGGCAGGCGTTGCCGCGCGAGCCTTCCACGAGGCGCTCGTGGATGTACTGCGGCTGGTCGCGGTAGAGGTTGGCCACCGGCTGACCCTTGCGCTCGACGCAGATGGCGATGTCGCCGGTGGAGTCGATATTGAAGAACGCCCGCCCGGCCCGGCAGTCCGGTACGCCGCCGTGCATGAATTGGTCGAAACTGGCCAGGTAGTAGGGGTTGGACAGGAAGTTCGGGTTTCGCCCGCGGATTTCGAGCAGGCGCGGCGCGACGGCCCCGTCGTTGTGGGCGTAGGCGTGCGAGCCGGTCTTGCGGTATCCGTACGGCTGGACCATGAAGTAGGCGTTCCGCTGGGCGGCCATGCGGCAGATATTTTCGAGCTGGTCGATGTTGTCGTTCATCAGAACGGAGATGACGTTCACCCGCTGGAACTTTTCGACTCGCGCCGCCGAGAGCATTTCCACCGCCCGCCAGGCCTGCTCCCACGCGCCGTCCATGCCGCGCTTGCGATCGTGCTGGGCGGCGTTGTCGTAGTCGATGCTGATGGAAACTCCCCAGGCGCCCGCGCGCATCAGGTCGCGCGCGGTTTGCGGCGTGATGAACCATCCGTTGGTGGTGATGAACGGAAAGTGGTATCGCCCGATCTCGCGGACGATGTCGGGCAGGTCCAGCCGCAGCATGGGCTCTCCGCCGGCCAGCGAGACCAATAGCGATCCGTAGGTAGCGAGTTTCTTGGCCCCGTCGGCATAGTCGGCGGGCGTGGGTTCGCCGGCCTCGCCCAGCGGGTCGTGCCAGTAGTGGCAGAACCGGCAGCGGAAGTTGCATCGATACGTCACCTGCCAGGCGCACCACAGCGGGTGCCGAGAGGTCCAGGCGCGAAACAGTCTCCATTTCTTTGTCGTACTGCTGAACATTACCGCTCGAATCTTTCTAGCATTCCAGACACGGTCAGCCGTCAAATGATAGGTGCCGCCCTTATTCTCCGGACGGTTGCGCCACGTGCGTGAATCTGCCGCCGGTTTGCGAGGCGAGCTTTTCCATCACTTTCTGGGCGTCGCTGCCGCCTTCGCCGATCATGTAGGGCATCACGACGATGCCCTTGGCGCTCGGGGTCGTCTGGAAGAGCGTCACGGCCGCGTCGCTCATCATCGCGCGGTCGGTAACGAAGTATAGCACCTTGCCGCCCTTGTCGTCGGCCGAGGCGAGCGTGGCGAGGGCCCATCGAAGCGCGGGCATCGGGTCGGTCTTACCGGAGGCCGCCGTTTCCAGGAGCATCTTGGCGGCCAGCATCTGGTTGTGCTTGGTGGCCGTAATCAACTCCCTGGCCGGTCCGATCCTCGGCCGACCGTCGCCCATGAGGATGACCGCGAAGTCCTGCTGCACGTACAGGTCGCCCAGGGAGGAGATGATCTGCGTGCGAAGGTCATCCCAGTATTTGTTGGTCGTGGCGCCGCGGTCGATGACGTAGACAATGTGCGTGGCCCGCACGGCGACGCCGTAGAACTTGCTGATCGAGGGCCTGGTGGCGAGGCGTAGCCCTGGATCGGCGGATGCTTCGGGAAGCGTCGCGTCGGAGGCGTTGCCGGTCGGCTTGGCGTGTGGCTGTTCGGCCGCCGGGGCAGTCTGGCCCGGTTCCGGGGGCGCGACCACATTCCGCTCGCCGGGTCGGCTGGGCGCGGCAGGTTCGCCGGGCGAGCCGGTGTTGATGTTGGACCCGTCGTCGATGGCGGGATAGTGGCCCAGCGTGTGCTTACATCCAAGGGAAACCAGGCACAGCAAGGCGGCGAGGGCGAGCGAAAACTTTATCATATAAAACTCCTTTGTATTTTCTTTCCATGCGTCCAATCCGTTTTGGGACGCAATTACCTGAATCACTAAAGTGACCAGGCCCTCAGGGTTGCGAAGGTCGATGTTTGGCCTGCGGGCCGCCGTTTCGCCGCGTGGGCTGGCCCATGACGGTGCCTTCGCCGCTGGGCCTGCGGCTGACGTTGAGGATCGGCGCGGCCCGCCGGGCCTGGTCGATCCGAACGGCTTCCTCGACGATCTCCATGACCTCCGTCAGGCTGTCGGTGACGGTGAAGAGGTCCGTGTCCGCCGGGTCGATCATGTTGTATGGACCCTCAAGCATGTATTTGCGGATCCAGGAGACCATGCCCTTCCAGTAACTCTTTCCGACCAGGACCAGCGGGAACCTCTCCGCTTTGCCCGTCTGGATGAGCGTCATCGCGTTGAAGAATTCGTGCAGCGTGCCGCATCCGCCCGGAAAAATAACGAACGACTGGGCGTACTTCTGGAACATCACCATGCGCGCGAAGAAATAGTGAAAGTCCAGTTGCACGTCGGCGTACGGGTTGGCCTTCTGCTCCATCGGCAGCGTGATGTTCAGGCCGATGGACACTCCGCCGGCGTCGCTGGCGCCGCGGTTGGCGGCTTCCATAATCCCCGGCCCGCCGCCGGTGATGACCGCCAGTCCGTGTTTGGCCAACATTCGGCCGCACGCGCGGGCCTTCGCGTAATACGGGTCCGACCGCGGCGTCCGGGCCGAACCGAAGATGCTCACGGCCGGGCCGAACTGGCTCATCGTCTCGAACCCGTCCACGAATTCGCTCATAATCCGGAAGATCCGCCAAGGGTCTTCCCGAGTGAACTGTGCGTAATCTGTCATGCCTTCTCCAATCGGGCGTTTTCCTAAGCCCATTAGTGTATCGTCAAAGTGGCCCAGGAATCCATCGTCATTTGGTCCAAGCTTGGGATGGTATGCGTATATTTTCTGGTTCCGGTACGCGACGAAACGACAACAACACGCCACGGAGGACACGGCGCGGCCTTCGGCCGCAACCAA
>CAZYDC010000089.1:0-12867 GCA_964646065.1 uncultured Planctomycetaceae bacterium
AATTCATAGGCGCAGCGATAGGCGCACCCATAGGCGCGGCATAGGCGCACCGGGCGCGTTCGGCGGCCTTGGAAGACCCCATCTCGCCGGGTTGGGGCGTTGCGGAGGCGTGTGCGGGAGATTTTGCGCCTATGGTGCGCCTATGGCCCTTGGCGCATAGGCGCACGTCTGGGGCACCGTTCCGACCGCCCAGAGGCAATACTCCCACGGTGCCCGACGGCTCATGCGTGACCGGCTGCCCGGATATCCGGCAGGTCGGCAGCCGGCCAAAGGGCACCGGCCCTGAGTCCGCCCGTAGGTGATTTTGGTCCAAACCGACTCCGGGAGGTTGTTCCAGGTGCGATGCTCACCGTTATCACCCCTCGCGTCGTAATTCCGCGTCCCGATATGCTCAGGGAAAAACCCTATCCTCATGCTTCACATATAGTTGTTGGTTTAGACCGCCGATAGCAGCCGGCCTTTTTTCGCGAAAGAAAGATTAGTGAATACGGGAAGTGGTCCCGCTGGGGTGTATCGCACAAGAGCCTGGCGAAGTACCTTTTCCATCGGCAACATTTCTCGGCCAGGGGCGTCGCATCGCCCTGTCGGTTTTATCAGTGCCAGGGGAGCAGGCCCGTGCCCAACACCGCACCAACGTCAGCACGAGCGGCGTCTTGCCACGTGCTTTATATCAATCCATAACTTGGCCAGCACTTACGGAAACCAGGGCGATCTTTTTTCTGGCAACAAAGATTACTGAATACAGGAAGTGGTCCCGCTGGGGTGTATCGCACCAAGGGTTGTCTTCTCCCCGTGCCTGACTGTTATCCTACACTCACGCGCCCTCCAGCCCCAGGGGGCGCGGCACTGGAGAGTAACACGGGGGAAAGGGGAGTCCAGCCACCCAGGGCGCCTGTCATGCCGCTGTAAGGCGTACAAAGATGATGTCCTGAACCGCTTTCTGAAATGACAGGGCTGACGGTGCCGCGCAGGACGAAGGTGCCGATGATGAAGTAGCCGAGAAATCCAGCGGCGAAGGCGGAGATCAGGCCCAGAAGCAGAGCTTCTGAGGCGGCAGTTCGTTGGGGCCGGCGATAAACTCCCAGAGGAGGAAGAAAAACGATATCCCACCGAAGGTTCACGAAGCCATTTGTTGCTGCTATGTCTTTGTCATGTCGATGGTTCCTATTTTCCTTATACCTTGGACACCAAACCGACGAAGAACGAAATGAACGGAATGTAGTGAAGACTTCAGGGTGTTTTCAACATAAGAGAAGGACTTACAAACGATTCTGCGGAACTTGGGTTAGCTCTTCGTTCGCCTCGCAGCACCAGATCGGATCATCGTGAGGGATGACTGGATTGAGTCTGCCGCTTGGCGGAACGCAAAGCGGCAAGTGAAAACTCCGTGATATGCGTCGCGATGGCTTCAACACTGCTGTCATCGCTGCTCAGGGTTGGATACATCCGGCGGATGATCTCCTTGCTGTGCAGATAGAAAATGCATTGTGCCGCAACGCTTAAGGCCATTCGGGCCACCTTCTCCTCAGAGGCGCTGGGGCCAAGGATGGCCCGGACGATTTTGTGTTGGAGTCGAGTCTTGGGTTCAATCAAGTCGGTCATCACAGCGTCTAGTGCCGCGGTTGGCTGCGCCAACTCGTGGCCGATGATTGTCGCTCGCCAAGATGGCTGCGAGGGATCCAGCAGATCCTTCATCAGATGTGTTACGAACGCGGCCAATTGCTCTTCCGGCGTCCCCTGTTCTTTTTCAGAAGCAGACAGTTCGTTGGCGGGGTTCGGCGTCAAGGCCTGTCGCACAACCGCCGCATAGAGTTCACACTTGTCGCGAAAGTGGTAATTGACCGAGGCCTTGTTCGCTCCGGCGAGGTCGGTGATCTCTTGAAGCGTGGCCGCGTACAGGCCTTTATCGGCGAACACCTTTCCGGCCGCCGCTATCAATTTGCGGCGGGTTTCCTGCGAAGAGGCATTGTTCTTGACGTTTGGCATTCTTGGGCTCTCCTAATCGAATCACGTATGACCATAACCGATCACGTTATATTTTTCAAGTCTTAATATGAATTATGATTGACAACTTCGATTTGAGACTTTAACTTTATATTTGAATATTGGTTTTAGGTGTTCCTGGGATCTTTGAAAGTTCAGGAAAAAGACATGAGTGACGGCAGTGTGGGCCCACTGGATGTGTCGGAGGGACGGACGTGGGCATCGGAACCAGCCGACATGGGTGCCCAAGCCGTGCCGCACAGAAAACTGGCGAGAGTAAACAGGGCCACACAAAGAACATAGAATTGCTTCCGGCCAATCACCTCGCTAAGCCAGCCGCTAATGGGCAAGATCACGGCGTTGGCCACCAGGTAACTGGTGATGACCCAAGTGCTTTCGTCCACGCCGGCCCCGAGGCCGCCGGCGATATGGCCAAGGGCCACGTTGGCAATCGTGGTATCCAGTATCTCCAGGAATACAGGTATGGCGATAATCACCGTGATTAGCCACGGGTTGTGCTCGCCCACGGAGGACCGGGCGGGTGTCCACGCAGGCATTACATCCAACGGCGCACTTGGCAACGTATCGGACGGAATGGCTTTGGCTGTAGTCATGTCAATTCCCAGTCTGCAAGAACGTGCCTACTTCACCTCGACTTCCGGGACCACGGACATCCCCAATGACAGTGGGCAATCCGGAGGCAAGGGTCCGTCAAACACGATCTTCACCGGCACGCGCTGCACCACCTTCACGTAGTTGCCGGTGGCGTTTTCGGAAGGCAGCATACTGAACCTGGCACCCGTGCCTTTTTGCACGCTGTCCACGTGGCCGCTGAGGGCGACGCCGGGATAGGCGTCAACGCGGATGCTGACGGGTTGCCCCAGCTTCATGTGTTGGAGTTGGCTTTCTTTGAAGTTGGCGACCACCCACTTCTCATCCGCCACAATCCCCAGAATCGCTTGTCCAGGGCGAACATAGTCCCCAACCTCGACGGATTTCTTGGTGACTGTGCCCGCCTGGGCCGCACAAATGCGCGTGTAAGACAAGTCCAACTCGGCCTGGGCAACTTCGGCTCTGAGTCGCTCCACATCGGCAGAGGCGAGGGTCTTCTGTGCTTCCGCGCCGGCCAGACGTTCCTCGGCGATGTCCACCCCGGCGAAACGGCCTTGGGCCTCGCCCGCCATGGCCTGAGCTTCCTTAACCTGCGATTCGGCGACTCGGACCATATCCTCGGCGGTCTTGACCCCTGCATTGGCCTCGGCCGCTTGGGCCTGGGCTACCGCTATCCTTCGCTGAGCGGCCTTGAGTGCCGCAGCGGTGGCTCGGGCGATGGCGGCATACTGGTCAAGCTGGGACGCCGTAATGCCACCGGTTTTGTACAGGGCCTCGTATCGCCCCAAATCGGTCTTGGCCCGCGTGGCGTCAGCCTCCGCCGCCTCCGTCGCGGCTTTGGACTCTTCGATGGCCGCGTTTGCGGCAGCCAGATGCGACTGGGCCTGGGCATACGTGCTCTGGGCCGAAGAAACACCCAGTTTGGCCGTGTCAACGGCCACTTCAGCGGCCGACAGCGAACCACGTCCTTGGTCAACGGCGGCAGGGGCCGTCTTACGGATGGTCGCCAGATCGACCTCTGCGCCGCGGAGGCGGGAATGGGCCGCCTTCAAGGACGCTCGGGTTCCGTCCAGCCGGTTCTGAATGTCACGCGAATCGACCTCCGCCAGCAAGTCGCCAGCGGCAACGTGCTGGTTGTCCTTGACGGCCACCCTTGCGACCTGGCCGGGGACGCGCGGGCTGACACGAACCACGACGCCCTCCACGAAAGCGTTGTCCGTGTCTTCGTGCGAGAGGCTGTGAAGATACGCCCGGATGCCGTATCCGCCGCCGGCGAGGACCGCGGCGGCCAGAACGACCAGAACAACCGGATTGGGCCGATTCCTAGCTTCTTTCGCGGCTGACGGAGGATCGTTGGATACCCCCCTCGGGTTGCCTTGGGCTGTCCGCTCCACCACATCAGGCTGCTTCACGCTGTCGTCATTCATGTCGGTCTCCTGGACTTTCAGAGGCCCTGGAAACGCCCGGGGCCATTCGTAAAAGATATATTTAAAGTATATTATTGAATCTGTCAATGATAATTCAAGTTCGCCCTTGAAAAATCTGACGCGGTAGGTTATGGTCGCGTGTGATTCGGACAGGAGAACTTAGGATGCCAAACATCAAGAACAACGTGGTTTCGCAGGAAACGCGCCGCAAACTGATAGCGGCGGCCGGGCAAGTCTTCGCCGACAAAGGCCTGTACGCAGCCACGCTTCAAGAAATTACGGATCGCGCCGGCACGAACAATGCCTCGGTCAATTACCACTTTCGCGACAAGTTTGAGCTGTATGCGGTCGTGGTACGCCAAGCACTGACGCTCAACGCCACCAGCGAACTGCCTGCCCCCGATGACGAGCAAGGAAGGCCGGAAGACCAATTAGCCTTGTTTGTTACACGTCTGATGTTGGACCTGCTAGACCCAGCGCAGCCACCGTGGCGAGCGACAATTATCGGTCACGAGTTGGCGCAGCCCTCCGCGGCGTTAGATGCAGTCATGACCGACTTGATTGAACCCAAGACTCGCCTCCTAAACAGAATCGTTGGATCCATTCTTGGCCCCAACGCTCCAGAGGAACAAGTGGCCGAAATGGCTATCAGCGTTATGGGACAATGCACTTTTTATCTATACAACAAGGAGATCATCCGTCGAGTATACCCAGCCTTAGGCAGCAGTGGCAGTAACGTCGAATCCATTGCGGCGCGCATCACAAAGTTCTCACTGGCCGCTCTGCGCTCTGCGCGGCGGCAGGCTCAATCGAGCCGTCACTCACGATGAGTTGTTTTGGCGATGCGGGGAAGATCGACAGTCACGCGGTATTCAACCTCCGCTTGTTCGACAGGATCACAAAATCGGCGACATGGGCCGAGGGCCTCTTGCGGTTTCGGATGGTACGCCTTCTGGTAGGGCCGGAATTCATCTTCGTCCCAATTCGTTCCATTCACGCTGGCCGTCTAAGCCTTTCAATTGACGGGAGTTGCACGGATGGGTTCAGTGCGTCTTCAAGGAAACCGATCAGCGTCGGTTCAAAGGTACGCCAGTTGCCACGACGTAACACAAGAGCCGTAAGTAGAAAGACTTACGGCTCTTCTTACGCGCGGACTAAATTTCGGCGCGACCCGCGCTTTTCGACGGCGCGACCCGTTTTTTGAGCGTATCGGCAAGGGAAAGGGGGGTTTGGCCAAGAGAAGATGCTGCAAAAACCACGAGGTCGCGCGGCTCCAGTCGCTCAGGCTGAAGTTACGACTGGTCACGGCGGCAGAATCCCCAACCCAATTACTTCTTAAGTTTTTTACATCATCCTTCGATAATAATTGTGGTCAGGAAAACTTAAACAACGAAAGGACTTATTGCATGACCACAGCCATCAGCAGCGTATCTTCAACCTTGAACACGAGCCAGACAGCCGCGCAGAGCCTGTCGCAGCAGCTCGCCCAGGACTTCCAGTCGCTTCAAAGCGCACTGCAATCCAATAATCTTTCAGGAGCGCAACAGGCTTTCGCTACCTTGCAGAATGATTTGCAGGGTTCTTCTCAGTCTGGCGCGACCGGCAGCAACTCGGGACAGAACAGCCAGATTGCCAAGGATTTCCAAGCCCTCCAAAGCGCCCTCAGCTCAAATAATTTGTCAGCGGCTCAAAAGGCTTTCGCCACGCTGAAGAAGGACTTGCAGTCTGCGGGCAAGACTGGGGGGCATCATCATCACCATCATGGTGGTGGTTCGGCGAGCAGCGCCACGCAGGGTGCCAACTCTACTTCCGGCACAACGTCCAGCGCCGCCAGTTCGCAACTTGTGGGCAGTACCGTCGATGTTCAAGCCTGACCCCGTAACGTTGCTCCGGCGGCGGAGGTAAAAAGATAAACATCGGAAGCGGAATGGATTCCAGTGAGGGCGGACTTTCGGGTCCGCCCCTTTTTCTTGCGCGGAAAAAGAAAAGCCTACTCCGTCAGCACCCCGCCCAGCCGCCCCTCCATCTCCACCAACGCCCTCTCTAATCTCGCCCAATCACGCTGGGCATAGTGCTTCTTCATCCCCTGCTCTGCGTGCGCCAAGTACATCTCGGTCACAGCAGGGTCGATGGTCTCAATCAACGAAGCTCCCGTCTTCCTCAAACAGTAGAAGCCTCTGCCGCCGTTGAGACCAGTCTTGAGAAGGAGCCGGTCGATGGCATTCTTGATGGCGTCGCAGTGGCGGAACACGCCATCCTCAACCCATCGACGCAGCAGGGGCAGCCCATTTTCGTTGAGGAAGAATCGGTCATCAGGAGCCGCACCGACAGTGCGGAACTCCGCCAATAGCTCCAGCGTCTTGCCCCACAATTTGTGCTTGGTCTTCACGCCCGTCTTCGAGCGTGTCCGCTCGATGTAGCCGCCCGCCCAGTCAATCTCGCCGACCTTCAGGTCCGTGATGTCCTTTTGCCCCATGCCGCAGTTCAGCGCCAGAGCCATCCAGCAGCGGGTACGTCCGCAGCCCAAGCTGCTTGCCCGCCCGTCGGCGAGCTTCCCGGTGATTGTGAAGTGGATTATACTCGGAGTGTCAACTGCGGGCGACGTGTAAGCGGCCGTTTGGTCAGTTCCACCGCTTCTGGAAGGCATCCTTGACATCCGCAAGCGTCCGAGGCTTGATGGTTCACATCTTCGCACAAGTGCGAAGATGCGCCGGCGCCCTTGCGGAGAAACCGCACATGGGACTCCGAGCATCCGCAACGCCGAGCGATCTCCACGTTGCTCCACTGCGACCACTCCACATCGGCCAATGGATCCGAATTGCCGCCGAGGCGGACAACACTAGTCACCTAATCGAGCTGCACAACAAGTACGCGGAGCCCCTGCATTGATTATTCCTTGCCGGCCCCCTGCGTATCGCCAAGCTCTGGCTTTTCGAGAATGTTCTGGAACTCGGCAAGAATCTCCGGCTGCCGTTGCGAAAGATGCCGGACAATCCTGGCGTTATTCAGTAGCTGCTTCAGATAGCCAGTGGCCAGAGTCACGTGCAGCACGTTCTCGCCGTGCGTTTCTTCTATGACCTTGGAGTTTTGGCGAAGCTCCATCGTCTCATGCTCCATGCGAGCCTGATCATCCGGTGTCGCGCCGTCAGCGGGTGTTATACCAATGGCCTGTTCGGCACTTCTTGCTTGAGTATCTTAATTTCATTTGCGAGGAACTTTATCGCCGACGCGAGCGTGCCACCTATGTCAGCCACGGCCCTACTGTCAGGCTGCATTGTCTCACACCTTGACGCAAAAAGAATAAGGTCGTCTAGGTCTTTGAAATTCATCTCTCCCATTGTCAATCCTTTCGGGTGGCCGTAGCCTTATTCCCGTGGGTATCCGGCGTCGTAGTACAATGGAACTGGTGGGTATTCGGGCGCAGGTGCATCTTGCTTTCAAAGTGCAACTCGTGCAAGCTTGCGGATGGGCGGCACACACGATTGGGAACCGTCACTGAGACAATGCATTCCCCGTGCCAGAAAACTAATTCTCGTCAAAACGCGATATTTCGGCCGTTTGTGGCCTGTCTGGCGATTTGCCCCGTTGGGTGTAGATTACATTTTTGTAGTATACATGACTTGTTATTACAAAAGTGATGATTGGTTAATATCGAGGCCGATGCGTAGACAGGTGGCGAGAATGGGGCAAAATAAAGCCAAAATGGCGTCTGGGCCGTTACATAGCTGCCCCCCGGCACGGGTTGATCAGAAATCCGAAAATGCCCCGCGCTGAGGAAGTTCTTGCGTCAGTAACCAATGGCACGCGTCTTGCATTGTGAGTTGAGAGCCTGGCTATTGGTTCTGTTTAGGCGAAGAGCATGGCATTGTTAGCCATTGTGCCGTAAGAAGTTCAGTTTTATTTTGGCTCTCTGCTATTTCTGGCACAACTTACATTGATGTAATATCATGGAGTAGGCAATAGAAATGGATGAGTCCTGCTTAGTTTCAGTCGGGGAGGGACAAAACAGCGCCCTGAGCGCGTCCTGTTCGGTGGCCAGGGTTCTGGCCAGCCACTACGGGCAGCGCGAGATGCTCAGCATGATTCTGGAAGTCATGGAGCGTGAACTGGGCATGGCCCGCGGGACGATCCTGTTGCTCTCGTCGGACGGCAGCGAGTTGCTTGTGGAGGCGGTCAGCGACTTGGCGACGCCCGAGCAGCAGGCCGTGCGGTACCAGAGGGGTGAGGGCATTGTCGGGCAGGTCCTGCAGACGGGTAAGCCCACGATCATACCCAGAATCTCCGACGAGCCGCGTTTTTGCGACCGCATCTATCGTCGACGGGACAGTGGAAAGTGCCTGAGCTTCATCTGCGTTCCGATCACCCTGGGCAGCGAGGTCATCGGCACACTCTCGGCCGACCTTCCCTGCTGCGAGGGCCGGCTTCTGGAGGAGAAGCGGCAGGTTTTGACGGTGGTTTCGAGCATGATCGCAAGCGACGTGAAACGGCGATGGGAGGCCCAGCGGGAACGGCAGGCCCTGGAGGAGGAGAACCTGCGGCTGCGAAGCGAGCTGGGCGGTCACTTCAGGCCGGAGAATATCCTGGGCAACAGCCACACCATGCGCCAGGTGTACCAGCGGATACGGCAGGTGGCCCAGGCCGACACCACGGTGCTGGTGCGCGGCGAGTCGGGCACGGGTAAGGAGTTGGTCGCTTCGGCAATTCATTACGGCAGCAAGCGAGCCAATAGACCTCTTGTAAAAATAAATTGTGCGGCCTTGAGTGAAACGCTCATCGAGAGCGAGCTTTTCGGACACGAGAAGGGGGCCTTCACCGGTGCTCTGCGCGATCGGGTTGGGCGGATCGAGGAGGCCGAAGGCGGAACGCTGTTCCTGGACGAGGTCGGAGACTTTTCGCCGGCCGTGCAGATCAAGCTGCTGCGGGTGATCCAGGAGCGCCAGTACGAGCGGGTGGGCAGCAACGTCACGCAGACTGCCAACGTACGGTTTATCACAGCCACCAATCGCGACCTGGAGGGGGCCGTGGAGGCCGGGCTGTTCCGCCAGGATCTGTATTACCGCATCAATGTGTTCGGGATCCAACTGCCCCCTCTGCGAGATCGTAAGGAAGACATCCTCCTGCTGGCCGATTACTTCGTGCAGCGCTACGCCCTGAAAATGAGCAAGAGAGTCTCTCGCATCAGCACCACGGCCATCAACATGATGATGGCTTACCACTGGCCCGGCAACGTGCGCGAGTTGGAGAACTGCGTCGAGCACGCGGTCGTGCTGAGCACCGACGGCGTGATCCACGGGCACAATCTGCCTCCCACTTTGCAGATGCCCGTGGCGCCGGAAGGTTCACAGCCGGGGTCGCTGCGATGCGCCATTGACATGATGGAACGCGACATGATTGTCGACGCATTGAAACGCTGCGGCGGCAACTACAGCGCGGTCGCCCGTGAACTGGAGATCACGCCGCGAATGGTGCGATACAAGATCCAGAAATTGAAGATCTCTCCGGCATTGTTCAAGACCGCCATCAGGAACGGCCATCGGGGTTGACAATTTCCGCCGGAGGGGACGTTTTTATCAAACTCGTCACATCTGTTCGGATTGTCCATGTTTCTGGCGTGAGACGCCTTCTTCAGGAGCGATTCTATCGGGTGAATTGAACAATCTTTTCCCAGCGGCGGCTGAGGTTCTAGCGTGGTAAAATCCCGTTTAACCTCCGACAAAGACAGGTTCTGAAATGGTAAAATCCCGTTTAACCGCGCGCATCAGTACCTATTGGAACCTGCCGGGAAGCCACCGGAACGCGCCGGGAAGCCGTTTGAACCCGTTGGGAAGCCACCGGAACCTGTTGGGAAGCCATTAGAACCCGGTTCTAAATCCGTAAGTATATGTTGTAAAGTATGATATGGATTTCAAACCAGCATTCTCGCGATTTTTCGCGAGATATTTCAGTGGAAGCCTTGCTGCTCCGGTCGTCGTCTGCCGTCAGCCCGTTTACCATGAGCTTGCCCAAAGGGCTTGCCGTGAGCCTGCCCAAAGGGTCAAGGGTCGCGTCCGCCCACTCATATTCAGATGTCAAATATCCTGCGCGAGGCCTCATCACCCCGCGTGAGCTGTGGAAACAAACACAGCCCTATAAGTATAACGTAGTAGATGTGATTTTGTTGCAAACATTCTTGTATCAAAAATAACACATTTGCATAACTCAGTGTCTGGCCGTGTCTAGCCAGCGAAAAAAAACTTTCGCCGGCCCTGATTTATTGCCGCCAGCGACTGTGGCCTGTTTCCAGAGGCCGCGGAGAAGGTGGCCGTCGCCCCAGAACTGGAGATCGCGCCGCGAATGGTGCGATGCAAGATCCAGAAATTGAGGCGTGGTTCAAGTCAAGGTAACATTGGGTGTCAGCGCGAGGAAGGCCGTCCCGTTTGTAGTGACGCCGTAAGGCGTTTCTGGGAACGCCCTTACGGGCGCACTACAAACGAACTGGCCTGTGAGAAAGTGTTACCCTGACTTGAACCACGCCGAAATTGAAGATCTCTCCGGCATTGTTCAAGACCACCCTCAGGAACGGCCATCGGGACTGACAATTCTCGTCAGACCGGACGTTATTGTCCAATTCGCCATATCTATTCGACCTTACGTCATTTGTATCGCGCCTTGTCCTCTCCGGCGGCCATTGCGACGGGTGAATTGGACAATCCTTTCCCCACCGGTGGCATGGCGACGTTGTTTGTCGCCATGAGATTTCCGCACGCCACAGAAATACGGACATGGCGACAAGCAACGTCGCCATACCACATTAGGAATTCTCCCGTGAACTCGCGTTTCGCAGCGGCGCACTTTTCGCGGCATTGGCACGGTCGTTGCTCTAGTGCAGGTGAATGAACATCGCATACAGAAGGAGTCAACATGCGAAAAGTGGCGATTTACGGTAAAGGTGGAATCGGCAAGAGCACGACGACGCAGAACACCGTCGCGGCCTTGGCCGAGATGGGCAAAAAGGTCATGGTCGTCGGATGCGACCCCAAGGCCGACTCGACGCGGCTGCTGCTGGGCGGGCTGGCGCAGAAGACGGTGCTGGACACGCTTCGCGAAGAGGGCGAGGACGTGAACCTGGAGGACATCCGCCGCGAAGGATTCTGCAAGACCCTCTGCACCGAAAGCGGCGGGCCTGAACCCGGCGTCGGATGCGCGGGACGAGGCATCATCACCTCGATCAACCTGCTGGAGCAACTGGGCGCCTACGACGAGGCAAATCACCTGGACTATATTTTCTACGATGTTCTTGGCGACGTGGTGTGCGGCGGTTTCGCCATGCCCATGCGGGAGGGCAAGGCCAAGGAGATCTACATCGTCTGCAGCGGAGAGATGATGGCCATGTACGCCGCCAACAACATCTGCAAGGGCATTGTGAAGTTCGCCGAGGCCGGCGGCGTGAGGCTGGGCGGACTGATCTGCAACAGCCGCAAGTGCGACAACGAGCGCGAGATGGTCGAAGAGTTCGCCAAGAGCCTGGGCACGCAGATGATCCACTTCGTGCCGCGCGACAACGACGTGCAGCGGGCCGAGATCAACCGCAAGACGGTCATCGAGTGGAAGAAGGACTGCCCCCAGGCGTCCGAGTACCGCCTGCTGGCGCGGGCCATCGACTCCAACCAGAACTTCGTGATCCCCAAACCGGTGAGCATCAACGAACTGGAGAAGTTGTTGATCGAGTTCGGCGTGGCGGCCTGACCGCTCCGCCGGATGAAGAAGTTCGTAGTTCGCAGTTCGTAGTTCGCAGGAAGAGGCGAAGAAGAAGTTCGTAGTTCGCAGTTCGTAGTTCGCAGGAAGAGGCGAAGAAGAAGGTCGTAGGTCGTAGTTCGTAGGAAGAGACGACGGAAGAAGGTCGTCGGCCGCAGAACACTAGGAAGAAACGACGGAAGGATAAGCAACCATGTTGATGATTCGAGCGATCGTTAGGCCGGAGAAGTGCGACGAGGTGCTGGCGGCGTTGATGTACGCGGGTTTTCCCGCTGTCACGAAGATGAGCGCGTACGGACGCGGAAAACAGCGCGGCATGCGCGTCGGGGAGGTGACCTACGACGAACTACCCAAGGAGTTGATCCTGACGGTGATCAAGCAGGAGGACAAGGACTTCGTCATCGAGACGGTCATGAAGGCGGCCCGAAGCGGCGTCAAGGGCGCCTTCGGCGACGGCAAAATCTTCGTCTCGACGGTGGAAGAGGTTTACACCATCAGTTCGGGCAACAAGGAACTCTAAGAAATTATCTTAAGACGTAGCACGGGCGTCCCGCCCGTGAGTCGCATGGGCATCTTGCCCATGTCTTTGCTGTGTCTTTGCTGTTGCAGTTTCGACAACAAAACAGAATAGAGAAGAATCGCGCACGGGCGGGACGCCCGTGGGACTCACGGGCGAGACGCCCGTGCTACGGGTTCTGAGGTCGTTAGCAAGGCTGCTGTAAGGAGTGCGACATGAAGGAAATCATGGCCATCATTCGGATGAACAAGATGAACGACACCAAGCGGGCGTTGACCGACGCGGGCGTATCGTCGCTGACGGCCCGGAAGGTGATGGGCCGCGGCAAGGGCAAGGTCGACTTTTTCCTGCTCCAGGGCGCCCAGCAGGGGGCCGAGGAGGCCATCAGCCAACTGGGCGAAGGCCCCAAGTTCATTCCCAAACGGCTGCTGACCGTGGTCGTGCCGGACGACAAGGCGGCGCTGGTGGTCAAGACGATCAGCGAGGTCAACCGGACCGGCAACCCCGGCGACGGCAAGATATTCGTCCTGCCCATTGTCGACGCCGTCCGCGTTCGCACGGGCGAAGCGGGCGACATGGCCGTCGACGAGGCGA
>CAZYDC010000090.1:0-2664 GCA_964646065.1 uncultured Planctomycetaceae bacterium
TCCCGACAGGTTCTAATGCGTTACGAATTGACGCGGAGCCTTTCGGGTGCCATGCCCAAGTCCGCGCGGGCATGTGCGTACCACGTGGGCATATCGCATCGCGCGGACATGCCCGCGCAGACTTGGGCATGGCACCCGGACGCGGCGGCCAGGGATGGCCGCCGCGCAGGGACAAGAGACCCGATCACGCCGAACGAATATTCGTCAGGCCGCCCCTCGACGCGCGGCAGCGAGGTGCGTAGAATTCTCCAACGGTGCGAACGCGAACTTTACCTTTCTAAGGAGTCAGGCCGTGACAAATCCTCTGTCCTCCGAAATGCTCCGGAAAATGAACGCCTACTGGCGGGCCGCGAACTATCTGTCGGTCGGCCAAATCTACCTGTTCGACAACCCCCTGCTCAAGGAGCCTCTGCAGGCCGGGCACGTCAAGCCCAGGCTGCTGGGGCACTGGGGCACGACGCCCGGACAGAACTTCGTCTACGTGCATCTCAACCGGGTCATCATGGAGTGCGATCTGAACATGATCTACATCTCCGGGCCGGGGCACGGCGGGCCGGGACTGGTGGCCAACACCTACCTCGAAGGCACCTACAGCGAGGTGTACCCGAGCATCACGCAGGACGAGGCCGGCATGAAAAAACTGTTCAAACAGTTTTCCTTCCCCGGCGGAATTCCCAGCCACGTCGCGCCCGAGACGCCCGGGTCGATCCACGAGGGCGGCGAACTGGGGTACTCGCTGAGTCACGCCTTCGGGGCCGTGTTCGACAACCCCGGCCTGATCGCCGCCTGCGTCGTCGGCGACGGCGAGGCCGAGACCGGGCCGTTGGCCACGGCGTGGCACTCGAACAAATTCCTCAACCCGGTCACGGACGGAGTGGTGCTGCCGATCCTGCACCTCAACGGATACAAGATCGCCAACCCGACCGTGCTGGCCCGCATCAGCCGCGAGGAGCTGGAGCAACTGTTCCGCGGCTACGGATGGACGCCCTACTTCGTCGAAGGCGACGATCCGGACAAGATGCATCCGCTCATGGCCGCCACGCTCGACCAGGCGATCGCGCAAATCCAACAGAGCCAGCGCGACGCCCGAACCGGCGGCGCCACCGAGCGGCCGCGATGGCCGATGATCGTCTTGACCTCGCCCAAGGGTTGGACGGGGCCGAAGGTCGTCGACGGCCTGCAAGTCGAAGGCACGTTCCGAGCGCACCAGGTGCCGCTGGCCGATCCGTCCCACAACCCCGAGCATCTCCGGCAGTTGGACAGTTGGTTGCGGGGCTACAAACCCGAGGAACTGTTCGACAGCGCGGGCCGGCTGCTGCCCGAGCTGGCCGAGCTGGCCCCCAAGGGCGAGCGGCGAATGGGCGCCAATCCGCACACCAACGGCGGGCGGCTGCTGCGCGACCTGCGCATGCCCGACTTCCGCGACTACGCTGTGAAGGTGCCCGCCCCCGGGGCCGCGACGGCAGAGGACACCCGCGTGCTGGGCACGTTCCTCCGCGACGTCATCAAGCTCAACCAGGACCAGCGGAACTTCCGCCTGTTCGGCCCCGACGAGACGCTCTCCAACCGCCTGGGCTCCGTGTTTGAAGTCACCAACCGCCAGTGGGAGGCCCAGACGCTCAAGAACGACGAGTTCCTCGCGCCCGACGGCAGGGTAATGGAAGTGCTCAGCGAACATCAGTGCCAGGGCTGGCTGGAAGGCTACCTGCTCACCGGGCGGCACGGCCTGTTCAACAGCTACGAGGCATTCATCCATATTGTGGATTCGATGTTCAACCAGCACGCCAAGTGGCTCAAGGTCACGCTCGAATTGCCTTGGCGCGCGAAGATCGCCTCGCTGAACTACCTGCTGGCCTCGCACGTCTGGCGGCAGGACCACAACGGGTTCACGCACCAGGACCCGGGCTTCATCGACCACGTGGCCAACAAGAAGGCAGGGATCGTGCGGGTGTACCTGCCGCCCGACGCCAACTGCCTGCTGTCCGTGATGGACCATTGCCTTCGCAGCCGGCATTACGTGAACGTCGTGGTCGCGGGCAAGCACCCCGCCCCGCAATGGCTGACCATGGACGCCGCCGTCAAACACTGCACCGAGGGGATCGGCATCTGGGACTGGGCGGGCAACGACAAGGGCTGCGAACCCAACGTCGTGATGGCCTGCGCGGGCGATGTGCCGACCCTGGAAACCCTGGCGGCCGTTTCGATCTTGCGAAAGGCGTTCCCAGACCTCAAGATTCGCGTGGTCAACGTGGTGGACCTTTTCAGACTGATGCCCGACACCGAACACCCTCACGGCCTGAGCAACAAGGGATTCGACTCGCTGTTCACCCGGGACAAGCCGGTCATCTTCGCCTTCCACGGCTACCCTTGGCTGATCCACCGGTTGGCGTACCGCCGGACGAATCACAAGAACCTGCACGTCCGCGGATACAAGGAAGAGGGCACGATCACCACGGCGTTCGACATGGCCGTGCTCAACGACCTGGATCGTTTCCACCTGGTGCAGGACGTGATCGACCGCGTGCCCGAGTTGAGCAACAAGGGCGCCTATCTCAAGCAGGAGGTCCAGGACAAACTCATCGAGCACAAGCAGTACATCCGCCAACACGGCGAAGACATGCCCGAGATTCTCAACTGGAAATGGGAGCACTGATCCGTGCGAAC
>CAZYDC010000090.1:2764-12774 GCA_964646065.1 uncultured Planctomycetaceae bacterium
TTGCGACGCAGGTTGGCCATGAAGATTCGCAGGTAATGCGACTGGTCCACGTACGGCGGGCCCCAGACTTCCTTGAGCAGGAAGCGGTGGGTCAGGACCTTGCCCGCGTGATGCGCGAGTGTCGCCAGCAGCTTGTACTCGATGGGAGTCAGGTGAATCTCCCGCTCGCCGACGAACACCCGGCGGGCGGCGAGGTCCAGCTTGAGTTCACCCGCGACGAACTGGGCGGACTGGGCCTCTTTGTCCGTGGCGACCGCGGCGGCGCGGCGAAGCGCCACTCGCATTCGGGCCAGCAGCTCCCCGACGCCAAACGGCTTGGTGAGGTAGTCGTCGGCCCCGGCGTCCAGTGCGGCGACCTTGTCCTTCTCTTGGCCTCGAGCGGACACGATGATGATCGGCGCCGCCAGCCAGTCGCGAAGGCGGCGGATGACCTCGATGCCGTCCATGTCCGGCAGGCCCAGGTCCAGGATGACCAGGTCGGGCGGGTTCTGCGTCGCAAGGTCCAGGGCCTGCTTGCCCGTGGCGGCCTCGACGACCGCGTACTCGTGGTTGGCCAGCGAGGCCCGCAAGAAGCGACGGATCGGCGGGTCGTCTTCGATCACCAGGATGAGTGGGCGGCTTTCGGTCATACGGAACACATTATCCTTATGTCTGGGTGCCATGCCCAAGCCTGCGCGGGCATGTCTGCCGTGGGACCACATGCCCGCGCAGACTTGGGCATGGCACCCGGAATATTATCCTTCAGGCCTGGGCGGAATGCTCGTGTCGATTTCGGGCGGCGAGCCTTCCATGGGAATCGTGAAGACGAACCTCGCCCCGCCGTCGGGGCGGTTCTCTTCCCAGATTCGCCCGCCGTGCGCCTCGACCACCGCGCGGCTGATCGCCAGGCCCAGGCCGGCCCCACGCTGACCCTTGGCCGCCGCCAGGCCCCGGTAGAATTTGTCGAACACCCGCTGCCGCTCGTCGTCGGTCAGGCCGGGGCCTCGGTCGGCGATCTCGATCATCGTCTGGGCGCCCTCGACCCGCGCAAAAATATCGATCGGCGTGTGCGCCGGTGTGTACTTGGCGGCGTTCTCCAGCAGGTTGACCAGCACCAGTTCAACCAAGACGCCGTCCAGCTTCAGCAAGGGCAGGTCGGCCGGAAGGTGCGTCGTCACTTCCCTGTCCGCCAGTTGTTTTTTCACGCGCTCCAGGGCCGATCCGACGACCTCCTCCAGCGGATACCATTGTTTGTTGACGACAACGCCGCCGGATTCCAGGCGAGTGATGTTCAGCAGGTTGTCCACGAGCATCGCCAGTCGGTTGGACTCGTCGGCGATGGTCTGGAGCAGTTCCCGGCTCGCCGGCTCGCCCAAAGACGAACCGGGTTCCAGCAGGCTGCTGCTGGCCCCGGCGATGACGGCCAACGGGGTGCGCAGGTCGTGCGACACGCTGGAAAGAAGGGAGCTTCGCAGTCGTTCGGCCTCGGCCTGGACGAGGATTTTCTGCGCCTGCTCGGCCAGGCGGTCGCGTTCGATGGCCAGGGCGACCTGGCTGGCCAGGGTTTCGAGCATCTGCCGCTGGTCGGGCGCGTTGAACCTTCCCAACTCGATGGGCCTCAGCGCCAGCACGCCGACGGCGCCCTGCGAACCGCCCAGCGGCAGGTAAAGAGCATGAGCGTCCGGCAGCGTGTCGGTTCCCGCGCCAGCCAGTTGACCGTGGTCGAACACCCACTGGGCCACGGCGATCTCGCGCTCGTTGGCGGCAAAACTCGCCGGGCCGCCCAGCGTGGCCTGGAGCCTGCCCGCCTCGTTCTGAAGGAAGATGGCGACCTCGCTGGCGAAACTTTCCGAAAGCTGAGCTTCCGCGGCCGCCACCAGTTGGTGCGTCCCGGCGATGCCCGCCAGCTTGCGGCTGAAGCGGTAGAGCAATTCCGTGCGGCGCTCCCGTTGGCGCGACGCCTCGGCCTGGCGGCGGATCCGGTGCGCCAGCGTGCTGATCAGGACGGAAATGACCAACATGACGGCAAAGGTGATGAAGTACTGGGTGTCGCGCACGGCAAAGCTGAACTGCGGCGGCACGAAAAAGAAGTCGAAGGCCAGCACGCCCAGCGCCGAGGCGACGATCCCGGGTCCGCGACCATAGCGGGCGGCCACGTAGGCCACGCCCAGGAAGTACACCATGACCTGGTTGGTTTCGGAAAGCCCCAGACGGTGCGTCAGCCATGCGACCACCGTACACAGGGCGGCCACGACGACCGCCCGTGCGTAATTCCCGTAGTCGATTTCCACGCGCCCCATGGAGAATCCCGAGGGCAGGCCGGAAGCGGGCTCGTCTTTCCCGCGGATCACGTACACGTCGATGTCGCCGCTGCGATGCAGCACGTCGCCGACGACGGACTTGCCCACGAGCTCCCGCCATCGCGACTGGCCGGTCTTTCCGATCACGATTTTCGTGACGTTCCGGGCATGGGCGTATTTGACGATCTCCTCGGCCATGTCCTGCCCGGCCAGCGTCGTGGTTTCCGCGCCAAGCTGCTGCGCCAGGTTCAGGTTGCGGGTGAGCTTCGCGCGGTTTTCGTCGCTCAGGACGCTGCCGGTATCGACGTAGACAGCGATCCAAGGCGCTCGCAAGGCCGAGGCCATTCGCTTGGCGACACGAATAACCCGCGCGGACGTCGGGCTGTGTCCGACACAGACCAGCAGTCGTTCGTTGGTGGCCCAGATTTTCGCCTCGCTGCCCCGGGCCGCCTGGACTTGGGCGTTGACCCGATCCGCCGTGCGGCGCAACGCCAGTTCGCGCAGCGCAATCAGGTTGGGCAGGCGAAAGAACTTCTGCATGGCGGTTTCGGCCTGGGCGGGCACGTACACCTTGCCCTCCTGGAACCGCTGGAGCAATTCCTCCGGCGGAAGATCGACCAGCTCGATGGAGTCGGCCTGATCGAACACGTTGTCCGAGATCGTCTCGCGGACCAGCGTGCCGGAAATCTGGGCGACGATGTCGTTGAGGCTCTCGACGTGCTGCACGTTGAGCGTGGTGTAGACGTTGATGCCCGCGTCCAGCAGTTCCTCGATGTCCTGCCAGCGTTTGGCGTGGCGCGAACCGGGGGCGTTGGTGTGGGCCAGTTCATCGACCGCGACGATCGCGGGCTTGCGCTTCAGCGCGGCGTCCAGGTCGAATTCCTTGATCTGAATGCCCCGGTACTCGACGGTTTTGGGCGGAAGATACTCCATTCCCAGCGTCAGGGCCTCGGTCTCGGGGCGCGCGTGCGGTTCGACATAGCCCAGCACGATATCCACCCCGGCGGCGGACTGTGCCCTGGCCGCCTCCAGCATGGAATACGTCTTGCCGACGCCGGCCGCGTAACCGAAGAATATCTTCAGCTTGCCGCGTTTGCCGGAAGCCGCCTCTTTGCGGATCGCTTCCAGCGATTCATCAGGATTTGGCTGGTTCTGGTCCATCTTGTGCGCCCAGGCCTTCCAGTTGACTTACCCATCGGTCGAAATGCGGACACATGCCGCGAATCTTCCTCAGGCCAATGGCCTGCACGATCTGCGGGCCGGCGGAACTCTTCACGCCCGCATATTCCGGAATCAGGCGAATGATTCTCTTGGACGGAGCGGTTTGCTCTCCATCGTCGATTTCTTCCGGAGGACAGGACTCGACCAGCTTCACCAAGTCCTTGATGGCACGATTCGATTCCCTCATCTGGAATTGTGGCGCGATCGTGGCGGGGGCAGCCAGCACCAACGCCTCGAACTCGTGAAGCTGTATGTAAGGCATGAATCGAGGGAAATCGATATCCTTGCGGAACGCATCCTCCAATGCTTCGACGCGCAATTCCGGCGTCGCATTCGCCATCGCCTCCCAAAAGCCCGGGAAGTCCTCCGGCAAGGCGTAGAGGTCGAACATAGTAGTGACATAGACTTGTCGAGAGCCTTCCTCCTGCTTGATCCACCGGCAAATATCCTTCCTTGCCTTCTGATAGGTTGTCATGCCTCCGCGAAATACACGCTTGCCGCCTTCGCGAGCGCCCAGTATTCGCTTTCGCCCCGTCTCCACCATCCGCGCACTGGGGTAGACTTGAAAAGGGAACAAGTGCTCAGCCAGGATGTCTCGGACGAAAGTCTCTTCCGTCTGGCCCTCGACGATCATGTTCAGACGGATCATCGCGACGGCCTCCCGCCGATCACGTTCTTTTCCCACAACTCGCTGAGACAATAATCATCCCGCCATTCCTGGAGGTCTTTGGAATCCAGCCGCTTGAATACGGTTTCCCCCATACATCGTTCCGTGACCACAACATCCTGTGGCTCAAAGTGGTCCAAGAGCGTGGCGGATTCCGTGGCCACAATAATTTGCGCGTGCTCCGACGCGCTGCGAAGCAATCCCGCCAGCGTGGCAAGCGCATAAGGGTGCAAGCCAAGTTCCGGCTCGTCGATGATAATGACCGACGGTAAATCCTTGACCGGCTGAAGAAGCAGTGTCACCAGCGCCATCGCGCGGAGCGTTCCGTCGGACAGCAAGTGCGGGCCGAAATCAAAATCCCTGTCGCGCTCTTTCCAGCGAAGTTGAATCACATTGGGATTGAGCGCCGACGGCGCTAGGTTGAAATCGCCAAAAAACGGCGCGATCTGGCGGATCGTGCCCCCGATTCGTTGATAGCAGTCCGGCTCTTTCTGCTGTAGCTTGTAAAGAAATGCCGCGAGATTTCCACCGTCATTCATCAAGAGTCTGTTCTGATCAATGTCGCCATTTTGACGAATATTCGCAGAGGAGGAAGTATCGTGAAACTGAAAGATGCGTAGTTGCCTTAGGATGGATTGATATTCGCCTTTGAGTGTGTTCTCCAGTTTCCTTATCTTGTTTTCGAGCTCCTTGAGTTCATTTTCAAGCTTTGCCTTCTCATTTTCTCTTATCCCCATATTTTGCTTCGTCAGCCTGACTCTAGCGGGTCTTCTAACAAGTTTGGTTTCCTTGTGCCCAGATCCTAACCTCAGTGGGTAATTTTCGTTCCCTGAATCACTGATAACACGCTCATCTAAGAAAATAAGCGTGTCATCCGCCGCGTGCCCTAACCGCATCCGGTATTCGATTGATATTCGGCGCTTCTCGAAAAGCAGTTTCGCTTCGATATCCGGCGTCACCTTATTGCCATAATGCAACAGAGAGTTGGCGCCGCCCGATTTCCCGATGAACTCCTGAAGATTCCCCCTCATCATGTTATTCATTAGCTTGAAGAAGGAAATAAGGTTCGACTTGCCCGATCCGTTGGCGCCGATGAATACATTCAACGGGCGCAGCTCCAAGCTGGCCTCCTTGATTGACTTGTAACCCTTCAGGTCGAGGCGTTTGAGCATGTGCATCGGCTTTTCCTCAGGCATTCTTCCGTCTTCTGGCGACTATGGAAATTCAAACCACCTGAGTTTGATCCTAACGCTTCATCTCATCCAACGCAAGGTTCAACGCTAGGACTCAGTCCATCAATCGGTTACTGTGGCGAGCCGTATCGCTTCCGCAGTTCGAGGTTGACTTCCAGCACATTCACGATTTTCTCGCCGGCCAATCCGTTCCACGCCGCCAGCGCGTGGTCCCGCAGAATCTGCTCGATCTCCCGCTGCACCTGGGCCTGCTGGCGATGCGTGTCGGCGGCCCATTTGGCGGCAACGCGAGGCAACTGAAACTCCGCGTTGGCCAGCGTGATGTGCGGATCCAATCCGGAGCCGGAGGTCGTCACCATGTCCCCGGGGACATCCTGGAGTTCCACGTCGGGATGATCCTGCCGCCACATGTCGAAGAAAATCGACTGGATATCGGCGCCTTCACCCACCGGGGCGATCACGACGGCGGGCGCCGAAGCCGGCGAGGATGCCGATGCCGGGGAAGCCGCCGATGCGGTGCTCGGCGCCGGCGGCGGCGCGGCAGAGGGGAATTTGCCCGGATGCTCTTTGGAGAAAGCATCGAAGAACACGACCGCCAGGTCGGAGGCCGCCGGCTGAGGCGTGCCCGGGTTGTCCTTGACGTACTGAGCGACGACGGCAGGATGCGCCTTGGCCCAATCGTTCACATACGCGGCATGGCTGGGGTCGGCCACCACCCACGCCTGGGGCAGGCTGTTGTGCGCATCGGCCCACTTCGCAACGATGCCGGTCTGTCCCTGGAAGCGGTCTTGCTGGAACCAGGCCTCAACGTCGGGGGCAACGAGTTGTCCGGCCTTTGGCCCGGTCTTGTACTTGACGATCGGCCCGATCGCCGCCGCCACGCGGTTGCGGAGGGCGTAGTTGGAGGCCGCCAACGCGGACGACGACGACGCTCCCGCATCGTACCCCGACCCTGCCGCCGACGGGCGGGGCCAGAAGTACTCGTCCTTCGTGAAGGGTTGCGCGATCAGAAGCGAACCCACCACCTTTCCGTCCGGGCCTGTCACCATGCTGCCGTTGGCCTGGAAGTGAAACACCGCCTGGCCGACCGCCCATAACACCGCGGGATATATCACGCAGCAGATCACGACGCTCACCAGCAACAACCACACGCTCTTGGTCAATAGTCGCAGCATTGTTTTACTCCGTCCCGCAGCGGCTCACGCCACGTGCATCATTACCATAATCATGTCGATCAGTTTGATCCCGATAAACGGCAGGATCACTCCGCCCAGCCCCCAGACCAGCAGGTTCCGCCGCAACAGGGCGTCGGCCCCCACCGGACGGTACTTGACCCCCTTGAGCGCGATCGGGATCAGCGCCGGGATGATCAGGGCGTTGAAGATGATCGCCGACAGGATCGCCGAGGTCGGCGAATGCAGGTTCATGATGTCCATCTCTTTGAGCCACGGCAGCGTTCCGGCGAACAAGGCCGGGATGATCGCGAAGTATTTCGCCACGTCGTTGGCGATGCTGAACGTCGTCAGCGATCCGCGGGTCATCAGCAACTGCTTGCCGATTTCCACGATCTCGATCAACTTGGCCGGATTGGAATCCAGGTCCACCATGTTGCCCGCCTCGCGGGCGGCCTGGGTGCCGGTGTTCATGGCCACGGCCACGTCGGCCTGGGCCAGCGCCGGGGCGTCGTTGGTTCCGTCCCCCGTCATGGCCACCAGGTGCCCCCGCGACTGGTACTCGCGAATCAGTTTGACCTTGGTCTCCGGCGTGGCCTGGGCGAGGAAGTCGTCCACGCCCGCCTCCGCGGCGATGGCCGCCGCCGTCATCGCGTTGTCACCCGTGATCATGACCGTCTTGATGCCCATCCGCCGCATCTCGTCGAACTTCTCGCGGATGCCGCCCTTGACGATGTCCTTGAGGTTGATGACGCCCAGCACCCGCTGGCCGTCAGCCACCACCAGCGGCGTGCCGCCCGCTTTGGCGATGCCATGCACCGCCGAGCGGACCGAATCCGAAATCCGCCCCCCCTTGCCGCTGACGAACGCCTCGATGGCGTCGGCGGCGCCTTTGCGGATCTGCCGCCCGTCCCAATCCACTCCGCTCATCCGCGTCTGTGCCGTGAACGGGATGAACTTCGCGTCCAGCTTTTCGATGTCCCGCCCCCGCAGATTGAACCGGTTCTTGGCCAGCACCACCACGCTGCGCCCCTCGGGGGTCTCGTCGGCCAGCGAGGCCATTTGCGCCGCGTCGGCCAGCTCCTCTTCCGTCACGCCGTCGGCCGGAAGGAACTGCGTCGCCTGCCGGTTGCCCAGAGTGATCGTCCCGGTCTTGTCCAACAGCAGGGTGTCGATGTCGCCGCAGGTCTCCACGGCCTTGCCGCTCTTGGCGATCACGTTGGCCTGCAAGGCGCGGTCCATCCCCGCGATTCCGATGGCCGCCAAGAGCGCCCCGATGGTAGTGGGAATCAGGCATACCAGCAGCGCCACCAGCGTGGGCACGTCGGTCCCCAGGCTCTGGGGCGGCTGGTCGGCGTGCAGGTATCCGCCCATGTACGTCTGGGCGTTCCAAGCCATCGGCCACAGCGGAATCACAACGATCAGGAAAACCAGCGTCAGGCCCGAGAGCACCAGTGTCAGGGCGATTTCGTTAGGGGTTCGCTGCCGCTTGGCGCCTTCGACCAGCGCGATCATGCGGTCCAGGAACGTCTCGCCGGGATTGGCGGTGACGCGGATAATCAACCAGTCGGAGAGCACTCGCGTGCCGCCGGTGACGGCGGATCGGTCGCCGCCCGACTCGCGGATCACCGGGGCGGACTCGCCGGTGATGGCGCTTTCATCCACGCTGGCGACGCCCTCGACAACCTCGCCGTCGCCGGGAATGAACTGCCCGGCGTCCACGAACACCAGGTCACCCTTTCGTAGCATGAAACCCTTGGCGGCATCCAGTTGGTGAAGGGGCGGCCGGCCCGTAATGCGGTCCCGCTCACGAATCGTCACGTAGGAGGGGATGAGGCGAAGAACGTCCACGTCCCTGCGGGCCTTGCGGAGGCTCTCGGCCTGGGCTTTGCCGCGGGCCTCGGCCAGCGCCGTCGCGAAGTTCGCGAACAGCACCGTCAGGATTAACCACACCGTCAGCGCGATGAAGTAGGAGATCGATATTTGGCTGGTCTCGGGCCATATCGCCGCCCGGACAGTGAACAGCAACGTCAGGATGGCCCCCACCTCCACCACGAACATCACGGGGTTCTTCCATTGGATGTCGGGGCGCAGCATCACGAGGGACTGCTTGAACGCCTTCCATCCCAGTTCGCCCGTTATCAACGGCTTGCCTCGCCTCCTGGGGGATCCGGAGGCAACCGGCGAGGGCATCACGGTCGGTGCTTGAGTCATTGTTCGAACTCCTATCCAGCCACGGGCGTCACGCCCAGGGCGATTCCAAACCACGCTTCTAGTTGCCAAAGATCGGTCCCAAATGATCCGCGATCGGCCCCAGGGCCGCGATCGGCAGGAACAACAGCGCGCCGACGATGAGGACCGTTCCCAGCAGCAACAGGGCGAACGTCGGCGAGTTGTCGCGCAGCGTTCCCAATCCGAAGGGCGCCGCCTTCTTGGCCCCAAGGTACCCCGCCATCGCCATCATCGCCACAATCGGAAGATACCGCGAAAACAGCATCACCAGGCCGGTGGCGATGTCCCACGGCACCGACTGCGGCGAGGGGCTGGGATTGTTGTTGAAACCGTACGTCACGCCCAGCCCGTCGAAGGCCGACCCGTTATTCGCCGAGGCCGACGAGAACTGGTACACGATCTGCGAAAGACCGTGCGGACCCGGATTGCTGACGGCGTCTTGCCCCCAGTGCGTCGCCGCAAACAGGCCGCTGGGCAGCAGGATGCAGATCGGGTGGACCAGCAGCGCCAGCACCGCCAGTTTCACTTCCCGGGTCTCGAGCTTCTTGCCCAGGTATTCAGGCGTGCGCCCGACCATCTGGCCGGCCAGGAAGATCCCGATCACCACGAACATCAGCATGTTGACCATCCCCACGCCCTTGCCGCCGAAAATGCAGTTGAGCCACATCCCCGTCATCGGCGACAGGGCCGCCAGCGGGTTGAGGCTGTCGTGCTCGCAGGTCACCGCGCCGCAGGTCACGTCCACCGTGATGGCCGCATACGTCGCGCCGGCCGATGTCCCGAAACGCAGCTCCTTGCCCTCCAGGTTCCCCAGGTGCTGGTCCACCGGCAGGCCCGCAACCGCGGGTATCGCCACCGCACGTTGGCCCGTCGGCGAGGTTCGGTCCGGAATCTTGTATTCCCGCGCCGGAAGCGCCGTAAGCCCCGGATTCGGTTGGAGCGTGTCGTAGCAGATCGACCATATGATCGTGCCGACCATCATGAACATCATCACCGCGAAGATAGCGACGGAGTGCTTCAACCGGCCCAGCATCCGACCATACATCAGCACCAGGCCGAACGGAAAGACCATCATCGCTATCGTGTTGAAGAAGTTCGACAGCCCGGTGGGGTTCTCGAAGGGATGCGCGGAATTCATGCCGAAGAATCCGCCGCCGTTGGTGCCCAGCATCTTGATCGGCTCCAGCGCCGCCCCCGGACCCATAACGATATTCTGTTGCTTGTTGGCGCCCGCCGCGTCGGTCCC